>CALLYQ010000024.1 GCA_937858875.1 uncultured Lautropia sp.
TTGCCGTAGGCGATGTTCTCGGCGATGGTGCCGAAGAACAGGAACGGCTCCTGCAGCACGACGCCGATCCGGCGCCGCCAGTCGGCGACGGCGACTTCGCGGATGTCGAGGCCGTCGACCAGGATCGCTCCCTGGCTTACGTCGTAGAAGCGGCAGATCAGGTTGACCAGCGTGCTCTTGCCCGAGCCGCTGTGTCCGACCAGGCCGATCATCTCGCCGGGCGCGATGTCGAGGTCGACGCCACGGATCACCGACCGATTGCCATAGCGGAAGCCGACGTCGCGCAGCGTGATCCGCCCATCGACACGTGCGAGCGGCACCGGCTTGGCCGCCTCGGGCACCTTCGAGACCTGATCGAGAATGTCGAAGATCCGCTTGGCGCCGGCGGCCGCCTTCTGCGTGATCGACACGATCCGGCTCATCGAATCGAGACGCGTATAGAAGCGCCCGATATAGGCCAGGAAGGCCGTCAGCACGCCAACGGTGATCTGGTCGTGCGCGACCTGCCAGATCCCGAAGGCCCAGACCACGAGAAGACCGATTTCGGTGAGCAGCGTGACGGTCGGCGAGAACAGCGACCAGACCCGGTTGACACGGTCGTTGATCGCCAGATTGTGCTGGTTCGCCGTGCGGAAGCGCGCCACCTCCCGCGACTCCTGCGCGAAGGCCTTGACGACCCGGATGCCGGGAATCGTATCCGACAGCACATTGGTGACCTCGGCCCAGATCCGGTCGACCTTCTCGAAGCCGTGCCGCAGGCGGTCGCGCACCAAGTGGATCATCCAGGCGATCAGCGGCAGCGGCAGCAGCGTGGCCATCGCCAGCCAGGGGTCGATCGACACGAGGATCGCCGCCGTCATCGCGATCATCAGCACGTCGGTCGCGAAGTCGAGCAAGTGCAGCGACAGGAACAGGTTGATCCGGTCGGTCTCCGAGCCGATCCGCGCCATCAGGTCGCCGGTGCGCTTGCCACCGAAGTACTCGAGCGACAGCTTGAGCAGGTGCGCGTAGGTCGTCGTTCGAAGGTCTGCGCCGATCCGCTCGCTGACCTTGGCAAGCATCCAGGTACGTGCCCAGCCCAGCGCCCAAGCCACCAGGGCCGCCGCGAGCAGGCCGCCCAGGTACAGCGTGACGAGCCCGGTGTCGATCGGCACGCCGTTCTGGTAGGGAATGAGGATGTCGTCCATCAGCGGCATCGTCAGGTACGGCGGCACCAGCGTCGCGGCGGTCGAGGCCAGCGTGAGAAGGAAGCCGGCCAGCAGGCGCCAGCGATACGGATGCGCGAATCGCCACAACCTGAGCAGCGTCCACGTCGACGGCGGCGTTGCGTCGTCGCCGCCGAGCGGGGGCTCTTCGTCGCCGGCGTCGGGCTCGTCTTCGAGCGGCGCTTCGGCCACCGACGCACCGGCGCGCGCCGCCGCCTGCAGCGCGTCGAAGGCTTCGACCAGCCGCAGCATCGATGCATGCCGTCCGATCGTGTACCGCCAGACGGCGAGCCGTCCGCCGGCGTTGGCCAGTTCCAGCGATCCGACTCCGGCATGGTCGTGGTGACCGAGCGCGAGCCCGGGGACCAGCGGCCACTCGGCATCACCGGCGGCAATGCGGCCGGCATCGACTGAGCCGCCGTCGGGCGCGGCAATGATCAGCAACCGGCGATCGGTCAACACGAGCAAGCTGCGCGCAAAGCGCAGGCGGGCATCCAGATCGGGCTCGAACCAGGCGACCAGGCGCTCGCCGGCCGCCAGCCGGTCGGCGAGGACCGGCTGCCAGTCGGCGGCAACGGGAGGGTTTGAGGACATCGATCGATCGATTGCGGGAGCCGCCCGAGCGTAGCGCAGGCCGGGCACTGAGCGGCGCAAAAAGGGTAAGCAAACGTCTCGACTTCACTGCGGCCCGAAGCGTTTGCACGCCGTCCCGATTCTGACGGATTCTGGCTGTAACCCGCACCAATACAGCCTTTACAACTGGATACACACTGCGCGATCGAAGAAGCACAACATAGTCGCACCCCAATCGCCTGCCGCTCTCGGGCGTGGGAACGACACTTGCTGACAAGGGTCGATTTCCATCCCGGGCGGCCCCTTGCCAACGTGAACAAACGTCATATCGAGTTCCTCGGTTTCACTCATCTGCGTGGCCCGAACATGTGGACCTACGCGCCCGTTCTGGAGGCGCTGGTCGACATCGGGGAACTCGAGGATTTCCCGTCGAACACGATTCCCGGGTTCTACGAGCGGCTGTCGAGCTGGCTGCCAACGCTCGTCGAACATCGCTGCAGCTATGAAGTGCGCGGCGGCTTCCTGCGCCGACTGCGCGAAGGCACCTGGCCCGGCCACATCCTCGAGCACGTCACGCTCGAGCTGCAGAACCTGGCTGGTCTGCCCGGAGGCTTCGGCAAGGCGCGCGAAGCTTCGAGGCGCGGCGTTTACAAGGTGGTCGTCAGCGCCTGGAGCGAACAGCTGGCCGAAGCTGCGATTCGCGAGGCACGCGACCTGGTCATGGCAGCGATCGACGACCTGCCCTTCGATGTCGCCGCCGCCGTCGCGCGATTGAAGGAACTCGCCGACACCCATTGCCTGGGCCCGAGCACGACCTCGATCGTGCTGGCCGCCGAAGACCGCCGCATCCCGGCGATCCGGCTGAACCGCGGCAACCTCGTGCAGCTCGGCTACGGCTCGCGCCAGCGCCGTATCTGGACCGCCGAGACCGAGCTGACCAGCGCCATCGCCGAAGGCATCTCCCGCGACAAGGAGCTCACCAGGCAATTGCTGCAGGCGGTCGGTGTCCCCGTGCCCGAGGGTCGCACCGTCGTCGATGCCGCCGACGCCTGGGAAGCCGCCCAGGACATCGGGCTGCCGGTCGTCGTCAAGCCTTCCGATGGCAACCACGGTCGCGGCGTGTTCACGAACCTGCACACGCGCGAACAGATCGACAAGGCCTGGTCGGTCGCAGCGGACGAAGGCAGCTCGGTCATCGTCGAGCGCTTCGTGCCCGGTGACGAGCACCGGCTGCTCGTCGTCGGCGGCAAGCTGGTCGCCGCGGCGCGCGGCGAATCGGCCTGGGTCACCGGCAATGGGCGCGATTCGGTCCTCGAACTGATCGACGCGCAACTGAACGCCGACCCGCGCCGCGGGCGCACCGAAGATGCGCCGCTGAATCCGGTGCGCATCGATTCGGCAGCCCGCATCGAGCTCGCCAACCAGGGCTTCGAACCCGAGTCGGTCCCGCCCGAGGGCGTGCGCGTGCTGATCCAGCGCAAC
>CALLYQ010000025.1 GCA_937858875.1 uncultured Lautropia sp.
ATGAAAGCGCGGGTCAGCCCGCCGGCGATGCCGAGGCCCTTCATGGCAGCACGATCCGGTCGCCGTCCTTCAGGCCGGTCAGGATCTCGACGAGCGCCTCGCCGTCGCGCGAACGCAGCACGATGCGCGCCGGCAGTCCGTCGCGAAGGCTTGCGGCGCGCAACTGGTCGAAGCGCGCATTGATCCACAGGCTCGCCGGGTCGATCACTTTCACGGCCGGCTGACCGGCGACGAGCGAGGTGCCCGGGTCGGCGTCACGCGCCGCGACCAGACCGTCGACGGGCGCGATCAGCCGCATGTTGGCGCGCTGTCGCAGCGCGCCGTCGAGATCGGCTCGCGCGCGTTCGAGTTCGCGCCGTGCGCCGTCGAGGTTCGCGCGGGCGGCAAGCAGTCCCGCTTCGGCGAGGCGCTGCTCGTGGCGGCGCGCCTCGACCGCTTCCTCGCTTGCCGAGCGCGCCTGCAGCAGCCGCTCGTAGCGTCGCGCCTGGGTCTCGGCGTACTGACGACGCGACGACAGATCCGCGACCTGCGCCTCGGCCGCGGACACGCCGGCCCGCGCCCGATCGAGCGCTGCGCGCTGTGCCTCGGCCCTTTGATCGAGATCGACGGGATCCATCTCGCCAAGCAGCTGGCCGGCTTGCACGCGCTCGCCCACGTCGACGAGCAGTCGTCCGAGGCGGCCCGCCTGGGTGGGGCCGATGCGGTAGGTGTAGCGGGATTCGACGGTGCCGATGCCGTAGAGCGCCGGCGCCACCGCTGCGAGCTCCACGGTGGTCGTCGTCACCGGCACCGGGGCCAGCGGGCCCGAGCGCATCACGACCCATGCGAAGAGCGCGAGCAGGGCCGTCAGCACCAGAGTCATCGCCAGCGCGCGCCGGCTGATCGGGCGCCGCTTCATGTTGCGCTCGCGATGCCGCGCCTGTAGATTGCGAACGCGCCCGGCGCCTCGTCGCGGATCAGCGCCACCTTGCCTGCAACCATCGATTGCATGACCAGCCCCTGGATCATGCCGATGAACAGAATTGCGGCGGCTTGCGTGTCCAGGACGTCCGCCAGCTCGCCCTGCGCCTTGCCGCGCTCGAGCAGCACCACGAGCTCCTCCCGATAGCGACCGATCAAATGCTGCACCGCACGCTTTGCGCCGGTGTCGCCGGCACGCTGCAACTCACCGAACAGCATCCGCGGCACGCCTGGATGGGCGGCGACGAAATCGATGTGTGCGAAGTACATCGCTTCGAGGGCGGCCAGCGGCGAAACCGCGTCGCGGGCTGCCCGTTCGGCCCGGTCGAGCAGCCGCCGGGCGACGCACTCCATGACCGCCTGCCAGAGCGCGTCCTTGCTCGGAAAGTGCCGGAACAAGGCGCCTTGCGTCAGGCCCATTCGGGCGGCGATGGCGGCAGTCGTGATTTCGCCGGGGTTCTGTTCGGCCGCCAGTTGAATCACGGTAGCGACAGTGACCGCGCGTCGTTCGTCCGCGGGCAAGTTCCTGGGTCGGCTTTCCATCGTTCGTTGATAAGATAGTAATTGATTACTATCTTCCTCCCATTTGTCGCGCTGTCAAGCTGTCGAGTCACTACCGTCCCTTGCAGGCGTCGTCCGGCGCCGCCCTACGGCCGCTCGGGCTGCCGCAGGGACATCGCGCCGCGGATCTGACCGACCTCGTAACCTGTGCCCCGGTCGTCGGGATAGAGCTGCGTGAGCCGTTCGGCCACCCCGGGTCCGAGCTTGTCGGGCGTGCCGTGGCACTGCTCGCACAGTGGCTGGGTAGGCAAGGCGCGCATGTAGCGCCGAACGGGCTCCCCGTTCTCCAGGACGACTTGCCAACGCTCGAGCGTGGCGACCGCGGCGCCCGCCTCAAAGCGCGTCCATGACGCGTGTCAGCCGTTCCCGCACCTCGCCGGCGAGCGTTGCGATTCCGGGACGCTCGACGAGCGTCAGCACCGCCTGCGGGTCCATGAACTCGACGCGCGTAGCGCCCCTTTCATCGGCTCTCACGACGACATTGCACGGAAGCAGCGCGCCGATCTGGGGCTCGGCAGCGATCGCCTGGCTGGCGAGCTGCGGATTGCAGGCACCGAGAATCTTGTACGGCGACATGTCCTGACCGATCTTCTTCTTCAGTGTTGCGGCGACGTCGATTTCGGTCAGAACGCCGAAGCCCTCCTTCGCCAGCGCTTCGGTCACCTTGTCGACTGCCTGCTCGAAACCGGACGAAACGGTTTTTCCGAACGTATACGAACTCATGATCGACTCCTTTGCCGTTGCCGGCTGATTGACGATGGAACAAGAACGACTGCGGCGACGCGGTGCATCAACAGGATCAGTTTCCTTCCCGGCGCGCCAGCTCCGCGTCGACCGACTGCATGGCGGAATCGTCGAGCTGACCGGCAAGCGCCGCAAGCCGCAAGCGGTCCATCAGCAGCGTGACTCGGGCTTCGACCAGTGCAAGCCGGGCGCTCGTCGTCTCGTTCTCGGCGTTGAGCCGATCGAGCGTCGTGCGGTCTCCGATCTCGACGCCGAGCTGCGTCATATCGAGGCGCGCCTCGCTCGCCTCGAGCGCGTCCTCGAGGGCGGCCACCCGGGCTACGCCGACCTCCAGGCCGAGCCATGCCGAATGCGTCTGCTGGGCGACCTGCTCGCCGATCCGCTGCAGCTCGGCCCGCGCCTGCTCGACCCGTCGTAGCGCTTCTTCGTGCTTCGCGTCGCGCAAGCCCCCGGTGTACAGCGGGACGGTCACCTGCACGCCGATCAACTCGTTGCGCGAGCTGTTGCGCGCCGAACCGAAGTCGCCGCTGCCGCTCAGGCGCTCGCGCCCGGCCTGAGCAACGAGATCGACCGAGGTCGCCGCGCGCGCGCTGTGCCTGACCGCTTCCTGCTTCGCCAGTTCGACGCGCATCGCCTGCGAGGCAATGGCGGGATTGCCCTGCGCAGATCGTTCCAGCCATTGCACGAGGGGCATCGACGCGCCCATCGTACGGGGCCCCGGCAGGCGCGCCGCGATCGAGGCAACCGGAATCCCGGTGCTGTCGGACAGCGCGGTTCGGGCAAGCTGCAGCGAACGCTGGGCGGCGAGCACCTGCGCCGTCGCAGCGGCCAGTCGGGCTTTCGCCTCGTGCGTGTCGGTGACCGGTGCGGCGCCCATTCGGTATCGATCCTGCGCTTCGGTCGTCGCGCGTCCGATGGCCTCCGATTGCGCGCGCAGCACGCGCAGCGTTTCAGCCGCCACCGCGAGCCCGAAGTAACGCTCGGCGGTGCGCAGCCTGAGCGACTGCACGGCCGCCTGCCACTCGACCCCGGCGAGGTCCACGGACAGCAGAAGCTCTTGCTGCTGGCTGCGGCGCGCCGGGTTGTACAGCGGCTGCCTGGCCGATACCGTCCAGCGATGCACGGTGCCGTTGGTGACCGAAGTGTCGAACGCGACGTCGTTCGACCGACCGAAAGCGGGCGTCGAGAACTGCGCGCCGCGCGCCTCGTTTTCGTTCGTGCCCAATCCGGCGGCGGCGCTGAGCAGTACTTCAGGACGCCACAGCGCGGCGCCTTGGTTCAGCCGTGGTTGCGCGGCCTCGTGCGCCGCGCGCGCGACCGCGAACTCGCGGTCGTTGCGCTGCGCCGCCTGCCACGCCTCGAACAGCCCGAGTGCCGCGGCCGGTTGCGACGCGAGCGCGGCGGCAGCGGCGACCGACAGGAGGGCGACGGCTTTCACGATGCTCTGGCTCAGGCGCCAGCGCGCGCGCCCAGCTTGCGGATGATCCGCTCCGAGAGGCACCACCCGGTGAACCCGCTTTGCAGCAGGTTCACGCCCACGAAGGCGGCGAGCGCCAGCCACCAGCTGCTCAGGAATACGGGACTACCCGGGATTCCGAGCGCCAGCGAAAGCAGGACGAAGGTGCCGGCGAGGATTCGAACGATTTGCCACGAGCTCATGGTCATGCTCCTTGGGGGGTGGAGGGGGAGGACACCGAGGGCCGCTCCGGCGAGACCGGGGCGGCGATGACCGCCAGGCGATTGCGCCAGGCGACGTAGTAGAGGATCGGGATTACGACCAGCGTGAGCAGGGTCGATACGAAAATGCCGAAGATCAGCGAAACCGCCAGACCGTTGAAGATCGGATCGTCGAGGATGAAGAAAGCGCCGAGCATCGCCGCCAGGCCGGTCAGCATGATCGGCTGCGCCCGTGTCACGGCGGAACGCACGATCGCCTCCTCGAGCGGCACCCCCTCGCGGACCTGCAGGTTGATGAAGTCCACGAGCAGGATCGAGTTGCGCACGATGATGCCGGCCAGCGCGATCATTCCGATCATGCTCGTCGCCGTGTACTGTGCGCCGAGCAGCGCGTGACCCGGCATGACACCGATGATGGTCAGCGGGATCGGCGCCATGATGATCAGCGGCGTCAGATACGAGCCGAACTGCGCGACCACCAGCAGGTAGATCAGAAGCAGCCCGACCGCGTAGGCGGCACCCATGTCGCGAAAGGTTTCGTAGGTGATCTGCCATTCGCCGTCCCACTTGATCGCGTAATCGCGCCAGGCGTCCTCCGGCTTGCGAACCAAATACTCGACCAGCGCGCCACCGCCGGGCGGCTCGATGGCCGCCAGTCCGTCTCGCATCGAGAACATCCCGTACAGCGGGCTGTCGAGCGATCCCGCCATGTCGCCGAACACGTACTCGACCGGCAACAGGTCCTTGTGATGGATCGGCTGCTCGCGCACGGTGTCGGACACTTCGACGAGCTCGCGAATCGGCACCAGCTTGCCCTCGGCGCTGCGCACTGCGAGCTGCAGCAGTGCATCGAGGTCACCGTGGCGCTCGGCCGGCAACTGCAGCGTCGCGGCGGCCGGATACTTGCTCCGGTCGTGCAGCCAGGTGGCTGCTTCGCCGGCAAGCCCCGCCCGCAAGGTGCTGACGATCTGCTGCTGCGGCACTCCGAGCATTGCGGCCTTGCGCCGGTCGACGAGCAACATCGTCTTCGGTGCAGCCGCGATGCTGCTGTCGTCGACATCGACGACACCCACGGTTGCCTCGAACACCGCACGGACCCGTCTCGCAACGTCGCGGCGGCCGTCGGCATCGGGGCCGTAGATTTCGGCGACGATCGGAGCCATCACTGGCGGGCCGGGCGGAACCTCGACCACCTTGAGATTGGCGCCGAAGCGCCGGGCGATCGCTTGCAGCCCCGGCCGCAGCCGGGCGGCGATGGCATGGCTCTGCTCGCTGCGCTCGTTCTTGCCCACCAGATTGACCTGGATGTCGCCCACTTCGCCGCCCGTTCTCAGGTAGTACTGGCGCACCAGGCCGTTGAAGTTGATCGGCGCGGCGGTGCCCGCGTAGGCCTGGTAATCGGTGATCTCGGGCACATCGGCCAGGTACGCGCCCAGCTCGTGCAAGACCGCCGCGGTTTGCTCGACCGGGGTGCCGGCCGGCATGTCGACGACAAGCTGGAACTCCGACTTGTTGTCGAACGGCAGCATCTTCAGCACGACGAGGCCGGTCACCGGAAGCGCGAGCGAGACCAAGATCAGCGCGGCGACAGCGGCGCCGAGCAGGCGGCGATTGAGGCTGCCGCGTTTGTCGTCGAGCAGGGGGCGGAACACCCGCCCGAACAGCGGCGCGAGCCTCCCCGACAGGCCTTGACCCGCCGCGTGCGCCGGTGGCGACTTCATCAGCAACCGTGCGAGCCACGGCGTGACGGTGAAGGCGATGGCAAGCGAGAGCAGCATGCCCAGGCTGGCATTGATCGGAATCGGGCTCATGTACGGGCCCATCAGTCCCGACACGAAGGCCATCGGTAGCAGCGCTGCGATGACGGTCAGCGTCGCCAGGATTGTCGGGCCGCCGACCTCGTCGACGGCGCGCGGGATGATCTGTGCGAGGGTGCGCTCGGGGTAAAGCTGCTGATGGCGATGGATGTTCTCGACGACGACGATCGCATCGTCGACGAGGATGCCGATCGAGAAAATCAGCGCGAACAGCGAGACGCGGTTCAGCGTGAATCCCCAGGCCCACGACGCGAACAGCGTGACCGTCAGCGTGAGGATCACCGCCGCGCCGACGATCACCGCCTCGCGCCGGCCCAGTGCGAGGACAACGAGCGCCACGACCGAGGCGCTTGCAAAAAGCAGCTTCTGGATCAGCTGCTGAGCCTTGTCGTTCGCCGTCGCGCCGTAATTCCGCGTCTGCGCCACCTGCACGTCGCCGGGAATGACGGTGTTGCGCAAGGCTTCGGCGCGGGCGATCACGGCGTCGGCGACGTCGATCGCATTCTCGCCGGGCTTTTTCGTGACGGTGACGGTGACCGCCGGGAACTCGCCGCCATCCTTGCCGGTGACGCCATGCCACACGTAGCGACTCGCCGGCAGCGGCCCGTCACGCAGGTCGGCAACATCGCGCAGGAACACCGGCTTCGCACCGTGCACGCCGACGACGAGCTCGCCGATCTCGCCGGCATCCCTGAGGAACGGACCCGACTCGACGGCCACCGCGCGATTTCCGATCAGCAGTTCGCCGACCGGAATTCCGAGATTGGCCGACTGCAGGGCAGCCCGCAGGTCGGGCACAGTGACGCCCGCGCCTGCCATCCGCGCCGGATCGATCTCGACGAGCACTGCGCGACCGGGCCCGCCGATCGTCGTGACCTCGCGGGTGCCGGGCACGCGTTTCAGATCGGCCTCGATGCTGTGCGCAACGCGCTCGAGGTCGAAAGGACCGGTTTCGGGATTCCTGCTGAACAGCGTCAAGGCGACGATCGGCACGTCGTCGACACCCTTGGGCTTGACGATCGGGTCGAGCACGCCGAGTCCCCTCGGCAACCAGTCGGCGTTCGAGTGGACCGCGTCGTACAGACGCACGAGCGCCTCGGTTCGCGGCACGCCGACCTCGAACTGCACCGTGACCACTGCGACGCCGGGCCGAGAAACCGTCATCACGTGCTCGACGCCGCTCATCTGTGACAGCACCTGCTCGGCAGGCGTCGCGACCATCTGCTCGACGTCCCGCACCGCCGCGCCGGGGAACGGAATCAGCACGTTGGCCATCGTCACGTCGATCTGGGGCTCCTCTTCGCGCGGCGTGACCAGCACGGCGAATACACCGAGCAGCAGTCCGAGCAGCGCCAGCAGCGGCGTGATCCGGGCGCTCTGGAACGCGGCCGCGATGCGCCCGGAGATGCGCAGCCCGGGCGGGGAGCCGTACTCTTCGGAGCCCGGGCGATCGGAGCTGAATCGTTGCGCCATCGCTCTCAATGCAGCCTGGCTGCCGATCGGGGGTCGAGGACGACCCGCTCGCCAGGCGTCAGGCCGGAGAGGATTTCCACCTCATCGCCGGCGGTGCGCCCGACACGGACCTGCCGCAGGATCGGCCGGTCCGACGGGCCGAGCACGTACGAACCGGTCAACTCCGCTCGCCGCACGATCGCGGTGGCCGGGACCATGATCCGTTCGGGAACCTCGCCCGCCATCGGCAGCCAGATCCGGGCGAACATTCCCGGCACAAGGCCATCGATTCCGGTCGGCAAGTCGAGGCGCAGCGTGACCGTATGCGTACCCGGGTCGGCCAGCGGCAGAAGCTGCACCTGCGTCGCGATCGGCCGCCTTCGATCGGCCGGCAGGCCGGGAATCTCGATGAGTGGCGACCGCACGGCGCTACCGACGGCAGCGGCCGCTGCCGTCTCGGGAACCGACACGGTCACGCGCAGGGCGCGCGGTTCGTAGAGCGTCAGAAGTGGCCGCCCCGGCATCGCCATGTCACCGACTTCGACCGGCACCTGGGCGACGACACCGGTGTACGGCGCACGGGTGACGTGGAAGTTGGTCTGCGTGCTCACCGCCGCGGCCTGTGCCGACTCCGCCTGGAGCCCCGCGCGGGTCGCCTTGTACTGGGCCTCGGCCCGCTCCAGCGCCGCCTGGCTGATATAGCCCTTGCGCGACAACTGCTGCTGCCGCTCGAATTCCTTGTGGGCGAGATCGAGCGCTGCACGCGCGGCTCGCACCTTGGCGCCGCTGGCTGCGACAGCCTGGTCGGCAGCGCGGGCGTCGATTCTCAGAAGCACCTGGCCCGCGTCGACCTTGTCGCCGGCCTCGACCTCGAGAGCGACAATGGCACCTGACACTTGCGCGGCAACCACGGTCTGGCGTACGGCCTCGACGACCCCGTCGAAGCCGGTCGAAACCGGTTCGGCGACGGTCCGAACCTCGACGGTTTCCAGACCGGGAGGCTCCGCGCGAGCCACCGCGAACCCGATACACAGAACCGCGAGCAGAACTGTTGCAAGATTCCTCATAAGCATTGGCCGTGACCGAAGTCCTCGAACTCTGCGAGCCGCGTCTGCTTGCGTGCAACTTGTCATGCGGCCCAGTTGACTTTATTATTTGCGTAATCAGTTAAATAGTCAAGCGAGTCAATATGCACGCACTCTCCGACGAGGCGCTCGAACAGGTAGCGGCCTACTTCCAGTTGCTGTCGGAACCGACCCGGCTGAAGATCCTGAACCTGCTGCGCGACGACGAGCGCAATGTCGGCGAAATCGCGAAGCTCTGCGGTTTCACCATGGCCAACGTCTCGCGCCATCTGGCCATGCTCACGCAGCACGGCCTGCTTGCCCGCGAAAGCCGCGGCAACAGCGTCTATTACAGGATCGCCGATCCGTCGATCTACGAGTTGTGCGACCTCGTCTGCGGCAACATCGCGCGCCGGCTCGGGCACAGTGTCGCGCAGCGGGCGGCCTTCGAGAACGCAGCAGGCGGCGCCACTACGGGCAACACCCGGTGATCCTCGACATCGGGAACTCTTCGGGTGCCTGCGTGGCGGCCTGCGTGGCTAGCGTCCTGTCGTCGCCTGGAGCAGAATCGCTACCGCGACGGTGGCGGGCGAGGATGAACATGCCAGCCAGACTGATCGCTGCGCCGATCCATTGGCTGGTCATCGGACGCGCCTCACCGATGTCCGTCATCATTGAGCCCGCCATGCAATGCGCGTGCTGATCGTCGAAGACGACCCGCAGCTCGGTGACGCGCTGGCCGCCGGGCTGCGTCAGCTCGGCATGGCGACCGACTGGTTCCGAACCGGCACCGAGGCCGACGACGCGCTGGTCGCGGTGCCCTACGACGCGGTCGTGCTCGATCTCGGACTGCCCGGACGCGACGGCATGCAATGCCTCGCGCGCTGGCGCAGCCGCGAATACGAGGTGCCGGTCCTGATCCTGACGGCGCAGGACGCCGTCGAGCGGCGCATCGCCGGCCTCGATGCCGGTGCCGACGACTACCTGGTCAAGCCGATCACGATCGACGAGCTCGCCGCGCGGCTTCGCGCGTTGCAGCGACGCACGGGCGGCCGGGCGCAGCCGGTATGGCAGCACGGCGAACTCGAGTACGACCCCGCGGCCCGGGTTGTCCGATGGCGGGGTCGCATGCTCGATCTGACCGGTCGCGAGATGGCCGTGCTCGCGGCGCTGATGGCCCAGCCGAACCGGGTGCTTTCGAAGACGCAGTTGCAGGAGAAACTCTATGGCTGGGCCGACGAGCTCGAGAGCAATGCCCTCGAGGTGCACGTGCACCGGCTGCGGCGCAAGATCGATCCCGGTATCGTGCGCACGGTGCGCGGGGTCGGCTACGCGCTCGGCTCGGGACGACCGGCCGACGTGACCTCCCGATGACACTTCGCCGGCGCCTGTTGATCTACCTGCTCGGCGGCGCCATGCTCGCCTGGGCGGCGGCGATCGCGATCTCGGTCCCGAGGGCGCGGCACGAGGTGAACGAGCTCTTCGATACCGAGCTGATCCGCCTGGCCCGGCAGGTGCAGTCGCTGATCGATGCCCCCGAGTTCGCGGGCCGCTCGGTCGGGCCCGCTTCGCCTGCGCCGGAGCCGGCAGCGGCGGGCGAGGCCGACATGGACGATCTCGCGATCGCGGTCTGGGACGGCCAGGGGCGGCTCCAGTTCACCGACCGCGAGGGGGCGGCGCTGCCGCACGCCGACGGCCGCGCCGGCTTCGTCGACCTGCGCCTGGGCGGCGACGGATGGCGCGTCTACTACCTGCACTCGTTCGACGGCGACCGGCTGATCGCAGCCGGACAGAAGACCTACGAACGCGACGAGATGGTCTACGAACTCACGTCGAGTCAGCTGCTGCCCTGGCTGCTCGTGCTGCCGGTGCTGATGCTGGCGATCGCGCTGGGCGTACATCGGGCGCTGTCGCCGGTGCAGCGGCTGGTCGCCGACCTCGGCAACCGGAGTGCTCAGGAGCTCGAGCCGATCGCGACACTCGGCGTGCCGACCGACCTCGTTCCGATGGTCGAAGCCGTCAACGCCTTGTTCGGGCGGATCGGGGTCGCCATCGCGCGCGAGCGGGCCTTCACCGAAGATGCCGCGCACGAGCTGCGCACGCCGCTTGCCGTGCTGCGTGCCCAGTGGGACGTGCTGCGTCGGACGGCGGGCGCGTCCGAGCGCGAGTCGGCAGCGGCCAACGTGGGCGCCGGGCTCGAGCGGATGGAGCGGCTCGTGACCCAGATGCTCGCCTTGTCGCGCCTCGAATCGACCGGTTTCGTCATCGGACGCAGTCCGATCGACTGGCGCGCGATCGTCGAAGACGTGTTCAGCGACTGCCTGCCGTTGGCCGTGGCGCGCAACGTGGAGCTTGCCTGCGAGTGGCCGCCCGGGGCCGATGCGCCGATCGCCGTGGACGGCGATCCGGAGCTCCTTCGCGTGATGCTTCGCAACCTGCTCGACAATGCGGCCCGATACGCGCCCCCCGGGTCGACCGTCACGGTTCGCGTCGCCAAGGATCGAGTCGAGATCGAAAACGCGGGCAGTACGCTGACACCCGAAGTGCTCGCGCGGTTCGGCGAGCGCTTCTTCCGCCCCGAAGGACAGGAAAGCCCGGGCAGCGGTCTTGGTGTGTCGATCGTGAAGCGGATCGCCGCGCTGCACGGCCTCGAAGCGACCTGGACCCGGCGGCGCGCGGGCGACGGCGTCAGTGTGACGCTTCGCGCCGCAGCGGGCGGGCCTGCTACATCCGCTCGCGAGCCTTTTGCAGCAGCTCGCGCGCTTCCTCGCGGCGCCCCGCGTCCGCGACCTGGCGGCCCGGACGAGGCGGCGCCGCGAGCGCGCGCTCGAAGTACCTGAGCGCCTCGGCGGGCTGGTTGGATTCGAGCAGGAACTCGCCGTAGAAGAAGTTCGGATCGATGCCGTCCGGGTTGATCGCGAGCGCCTCGAGCAGCAGCTCGCGCGCCTTGCCCTTGCTGCCGAAGCCGATCGGCCAGCCCGGCACCTTGTAATAGAGCACGCCGAGGCTGTTGTAGGCGGAGCCGTCCAGCGCCTTGCCGTCGATCGCGATGGCGGCTTCGTACAGCGCCTTGGCCTGCTTGACCAGCCCGAGGGCGCCGAGCCCGCCGCGCTCGCCGGCCCAGGAGCTGACGATGATGCCTTCCCAGACCAGCGGCTCGCTCCTGCCGGGGAAGGCTTCGCTGACCTTGTGGGCCCGGGCGCTCAATGCTTCGAAGCGGCGCTCGCGTTCCGCGGCAGGCGTCTGGTAGCGGATCACCTCCCAGTCGCGCTGGAGGTCGGTGATCGCTTCCTCGAGGCTCGCCGCGTGCGCGGTGCCGGGCAGCACGAGGGCGCCCACGGGCAGCGCCGCCGCGATCGAAAGCGCGGCTGGCAGTCGCAGCGCGATCGTTCGGCGCGCGCGGGATGGTCGGGTGGCTGGAAGGTTCATCGTGGCTCTTGCCTGGTGGTCGCGGCGGCTGCCGCGGGGTTTTGCGCCGAGGCCGGGCCGGCCGCTCGAGGCGCGTTCGCGAGCGCGCGCCGGTGCGCGCGCAGCGCCATGTCGGCAGTGGCCGGCGCCAGCCCGTTGATCCGGACCGCCAGCGATTCGGGAAAGCCGAGGAAGCGTTCCGGCGCGCCGCTTTCGAGCAGCTCGACGAGCGCGCGGGCGACCCGCTCCGGTTCGTCCATCGCGGTGTGTGTCGCTTCGTTGTACGCGAGCACCGCCGCGTCGTTGAAGCGCGTGCGCGTGCTGCGCGGTCCGAGGTACTGCACACGCACCGCGGTGCCCGCCAACTCCCGGCGCAAGGCTTCGCTGAAGCCGCGCAGGCCGAACTTGCCCGCGCTGTAGACGCTGTAGCCCGGCAAGGCGAGCCGGCCGAGCACCGATCCCATCTGGATCACGCTGGCGCGCGGACGGGAGCTCAGCCACGGCAGCAGCGCGCGCGTCAGCAGGATCGGCGCGAGCAGGTTCGTGCGCAGGACGGCCTCGATGTGCGCTGGCTCGAGATCGACGAAGCATCCGAAGCTCGGTCTGCCGGCGTTGTTGACGAGCACGTCGACGTTCCAGGCGCGCGCGGCTTCGGCCAACGCAGCGACGTCGGCCGCGCATACGAGGTCGGCCGCCTGCCAGTGC
>CALLYQ010000026.1 GCA_937858875.1 uncultured Lautropia sp.
GACCGGCATGTCCGCGCCGCCGATCGGGATGATGATCAGCACGCCGAGCACGAAGGCCAGGATCGTCATCAGCCAGAAAGGCGTCCACTGCTGGGTCAGGAAGAACCACAGGCCGAAGCCGAGCATCGCCAGCGCCAGCGCCAGGTTCAGCACGTGCTGGCCGGGGAACTGCACCGGCGCGCCCTGGAACAGCCGGAACTTGTACTTGCCCGACAGCTTGCCGAAGGCGATCACCGAACCGGAGAACGTGATCGCGCCGACGAAGGTGCCGATGAACAGCTCGAGCCGGTTGCCCAGCGGAATCGGCTCGCCCTTGGCCACGATGTTGAAGGCCCAGGGCTCGGCCACGGCGGCGATCGCGATGAACACCGCGGCCAGGCCGATCATCGAGTGCATGAAGGCGACCAGCTCGGGCATCTTCGTCATCTCGACGCGCTTGGCCATGATCGTGCCCAGCGTGCCGCCCACGGCGACGCCGAGCACGACCCAGCCCAGCCCGAGCGCGCCGCTTTCGCCGGCAAGTTCGAGGATCAGTGCGACCGTCGTGAAGATGGCGATCGCCATCCCGATCATGCCGAAGGTATTGCCCAGCCGCGCCGAGGTCGGGTGCGACAGTCCCTTGAGCGCCTGGATGAAGCAGACCGAGGCCACCAGGTAGAGAAGGACAACGAGGTTGATGCTCATTTTTGGTCTCCGCCGCGGTCGTTGCGGCCTTCGCCGTCACGCGGCGCTCCGAGCTTGGAGAAGTCGAACTTGTCCTTGCTGATCAGGCCGAAACGCATGGCCACCAATGCAGCGGGATATACGATTGCCGCGGCGATCGCGGCGACCAGCAGGGTCCGGCCGATGCCTTCGTCGGTGTAGCGCGCGGCGATCGCATCGCCGACGATGATCGCGCCCACGGTGACGAGCATCATCAGGATGAAGCCGTTGCGCGTCATGCGCGCGGCGCCTCGGCCTTCACTCGCGGTTCCTTCTTGCGGAACATCTCGAGCATGCGCCGCGTGACCAGGAAGCCGCCGAACACGTTGACCGCGGCCAGCGCCACGGCCAGCACGCCCATCAGCTTGCCCAGCGGCGTCTCGGTCAGCGCGGCCGCCAGCATCGCGCCGACGATGATGATCGCCGAGATCGCGTTGGTCACGGCCATCAGCGGCGTGTGCAGCGCCGGCGTGACGTTCCAGACCACGTGGTAGCCGACGTAGATCGCCAGCACGAAGATGATCAGGTTGATGACGGTAGGGGAGATCGCTTCCATCGGGGACCCTTCTGTTTCTTGCTATGCGCGGGGAGGGATCGTGTGCCGGTCACTGGCGCAGCAACTGGCCGTCGCGCGTCATCAGGCAGGCGGCGACGATGTCGTCTTCCATGTCGATGTTCAGCGTGCCTTCCTTGGTCACGACCAGCTTCAGGAAGTCGAGCACGTTGCGCGCGTACAGCGCCGAGGCGTCGGCGCCGACCATCGCCGGCAGGTTCGTCTCGCCGATCAGCGTGACGCCGTGCTTGACGACCGTGCGGCCGGGCTCGGACAGCGGGCAGTTGCCACCTTGCTCGACGGCCATGTCGAGGATGACCGATCCGGGTTTCATCGTCTTGACCATCTCCTCGGTGACCAGCACCGGGGCCTTGCGACCCGGGATCAGCGCCGTGGTGATGACGATGTCGGCCTGCTTGACGCGCGCGGCGACCTGAGCGGCCTGCCGCAGCATCCAGCTCTCGGGCATCGGTCGTGCGTAGCCGCCGACGCCCTGCGCGATCTCGCGTTCTTCGTCGGTTTCGAAGGGCACGTCGATGAACTTGGCGCCCAGCGACTCGACCTGTTCCTTGACCGCGGGCCGAACGTCGGAGGCTTCGATGACCGCGCCGAGGCGCTTGGCCGTGGCGATCGCCTGCAGCCCCGCGACACCGGCGCCGAGGATGACGACGCGGGCCGCCTTCACGGTACCGGCGGCGGTCATCAGCATCGGCATGAAGCGCTGGTAGACGTTGGCGGCCAGCATCACCGCCTTGTAGCCGGCGATGTTGGCCTGCGAGGACAGCACGTCCATGCTCTGCGCGCGCGTCGTGCGCGGCGCGGCTTCGAGCGCGAAGGCGGTGATCCCGGCCGCGGTCAGCCGTTCGAGTCCCTCGCGGTCGAACGGATTCAGCATGCCGATCAGCGTCGTTCCGCGCGGCATCGTGGTCAATTCCTGCTCCGACGGCGAGCGCACCTTCAGCACCATCTCGGCACCCAGTGCGTCGGCGGCGCTGCCGATCGTGGCACCGGCGGCGACGTAGCTTTCGTCGGTCTGGCTGGCCGCAAGGCCGGCATCGCGTTCGACGACGACCTGATGGCCTGAGGCAACGAGTTTCTTGACGGTCTCGGCCGTCGCGGCGACACGGGTCTCGCCGGCGCGGGTTTCTGCGGGAACGCCGATGCGCATGCATCCTCCCCTGGAGGGACCCCTCGCGGGGCATTGTTTGTTGGTTCTCTGACTGTTCGAGCGGTTGTTGGTCCCGTTCGTCGGTGTTCCTTATATCATGTCCGCCCCCATGGAGAACTGGAAACCGAACGCCACCGTCGCGGCGGTCGTCGAGCGCGACGGCCGCTTCCTGCTCGTCGAAGAACGTACCGTCGACGGGCTGCGCCTGAACCAGCCGGCCGGCCATCTCGAGCCCGGCGAGTCGCTGCT
This sequence comes from uncultured Lautropia sp., assembly GCA_937858875.1. Classification (GTDB taxonomy): domain Bacteria; phylum Pseudomonadota; class Gammaproteobacteria; order Burkholderiales; family Burkholderiaceae_E; genus Zeimonas. The sequence continues at coordinate 2,673 of CALLYQ010000026.1, forward strand.
GCAGGCGGTCGTGCGCGAGGCCCTCGAGGAAACCGCCTGCCGCGTCGAACCGCAGGCTCTGGTAGGTATCTACATGACCCGTTTCGAGCGGCCCGCCAAAGGCATCGACGTGACCTTCCTGCGCTTCGCCTTTGCCTGCCGGTTCGTGGCCCAGGAACCGGGGAGGGCACTCGACGGCGAAATCGTCCGCGCGACCTGGATGAGCGCCGGCGAACTGCGCGCCGCCGGCGCACGCCACCGAAGCTCGCTGGTCATGCGCAGCGTCGACGACTGGCTGGCCGGGCGCCGGTTCCCGCTCGAGCTGATCCATACCGACCCGTCGTGCCTGTGGGAGGCTGCGCAATGAGCAAGGGACGCGTGGTCATCGGGATGTCCGGCGGCGTCGATTCGTCGGTGGCGGCCTGGCTGCTGAAGCAGCAGGGCTGGGAAGTCGTCGGCTTGTTCATGAAGAACTGGGAAGACGACGATGACGACGAGTTCTGTTCGACGCGCCAGGACTGGATCGACGCGGCCAGCGCCGCCGACGTGATCGGCGTCGACATCGACGCCGTCAACTTCGCAGCCGAGTACAAGGACCGGGTTTTCGCCGAATTCCTGCGCGAATATTCGGCCGGGCGCACGCCGAACCCCGACGTGCTGTGCAACGCAGAAATCAAGTTCAAGGCCTTCCTGGATCACGCGATGGCGATGGGCGCCCGGCACATCGCCACCGGGCATTACGCGCGCGTGCGCAGCCTGGCGGACGACGGCCGTGTGCTGCCCGAAGGCGCCCCGGCGGCGCGCGTCGAGCTTCTGCGTGGCGTCGATCCGGGCAAGGACCAGAGCTACTTCCTGCACCGGCTGACCCAGGCGCAGCTCGCGCGGACGCTGTTTCCGATCGGCCACCTGCACAAGCGCGAGGTGCGCGAGATCGCGCGGCAGATCGGGCTGCCGAACGCCGCGAAGAAGGATTCCACCGGCATCTGCTTCATCGGCGAGCGGCCGTTCCGAGAGTTCCTCAATCGCTACCTGCCGACGAAACCCGGGCCGATCGAGACCGACGACGGCCGCACGATCGGCGAGCACGTCGGCCTGTCTTTCTACACGCTGGGCCAGCGCAAGGGGATCGGCATCGGCGGGCAGCGAGAAGGCAGCGGTGAGCCGTGGTTCGTCGCGCGCAAGGATCTCGAGCGCAATGCGCTGGTCGTCGTGCAGGGCCACCAGCATCCGTGGCTGCTGTCGGCGCGGCTCGAGGCGGACAGCGCGCGGCGCATTGGCGAGATGGAGGACCTGCGCTGAACAAGCTTTTGTGAACAATCGTTTACCGGAATGCAGGCGCTCTACCTTACCTAGATTTAATGATAAAATGGGTGCGCCGGGGCCGTGAAATTGTCATAAGGCGCCGATAGGGATTCCTGGGGACAGGGCGTGCAGGGTCGCGCCTCATCCTCAATCCAGCATGACCGTTACGGGCGCATCCCTGGCCCGCCGGACCCGGAGTGTCTATGACAGCCTGGAAACAACTGCTCCTTGCCCTGGTCGTTCTGGTCGCAGCCGCGACCGCATGGGTGAAGTTCTTTCCGGGCGCTCCCGAGATCCTGGCGGGCTGGGGCCTGGGCTGGGCCGTGCAGGTCGCCTCCTCGCCAAGCAAGGGCGAGGCGCAGGCGATC
>CALLYQ010000027.1 GCA_937858875.1 uncultured Lautropia sp.
CCAAGAAATCGGTCGCGCTGTCCGGCGTGACCGCCGGCAACACCGCCTTGTGCACGGTCGGCCGCACGGGCAACGACCTGCACTACCGCGGCTACGACATCCTCGACATGGCCGACCAGGCCGAGTTCGAGGAGATCGCCTACCTGCTGGTCCACGGCAAGCTGCCGAACCGCGCCGAACTGGCAGGCTACAAGCGCAAGCTGCGCGCGCTGCGCGGACTGCCGGTCGCGGTCATGGACGCGCTCGAGTGCCTGCCGGCCTCGGCGCACCCGATGGACGTGATGCGCACCGGCGTGTCGGTGCTCGGCTGCCAGTTGCCCGAGAGAGACGATCACAACGCGCCGGGCGCACGCGACATCGCCGACCGGCTGATGGCCTCGCTCGGCTCGATGCTGCTGTACTGGTACCACTACAGCCACAACGGCCGGCAGATCGACGTCGAGACCGACGACGACTCGATCGGCGGCCATTTCCTGCACCTGCTGCACGGTCGCGAGCCTTCGGCCGACTGGGTGCGCGCGATGCACACCTCACTGAACCTGTACGCAGAGCACGAGTTCAACGCGTCGACCTTCACCTGCCGCGTCATCGCCGGCACCGGCTCCGACATGTACTCGGCGATCACCGGCGGCATCGGCGCGCTGCGCGGACCGAAGCACGGCGGCGCCAACGAGGTGGCCTTCGAAGTCCAGAAGCGCTACGAGACGCCCGACGAAGCCGAGGCCGACATCCGCCGGCGCGTCGACAACAAGGAAGTCGTCATCGGCTTCGGGCACCCGGTCTATACGGTCTCCGATCCGCGCAACAAGATCATCAAGGAAGTGGCACAGCGGCTGTCGCAGCAGGCCGGCGACACGAAGATGTTCGACATCGCCGAACGTCTCGAATCGGTGATGTGGGACGTGAAGAAAATGTTCCCGAACCTCGACTGGTTCAGCGCGGTCAGCTACCACATGATGGGCGTGCCGACGGCGATGTTCACGCCGCTGTTCGTCATCGCCCGGACCGCTGGCTGGTCGGCGCACGTGATCGAGCAGCGGATCGACAACAAGATCATCCGGCCGAACGCGAACTACACGGGCCCCGAGAACCGCGAGTTCGTCCCGGTCGACAAGCGCCGCTGAGCGCCGCCTTCGAGTCAGACGAGTAGCCAGCCAACATGCATCTCAAGCTCGCAACGCTCGCCTCCCGCCCGCTTCGCTGCCTGCCGCTGCTGGCGGCCACCGTGCTGCTGGCCGCCTGCGCCACGCAGCGCCCCGATCCGGGCGCGACCGGCAACGAACTTTCGTCGGCCGAGGCTGGCGGCTGGGGTTGGGCGGTCGCCGTTCCGCAGACCCAGGAAGTCGGCATCGAGGGCGCGCATCCGTCGCTGCGTCCGGTGCACGGGAGCTTCGACTGCGACCTCAAACGCAAGGTGATGATCCACGAGGTTGCCGGCACCGACCGCAAGGTCGTCGTGCACTGGGCCGGCAAGGACCACATGCTCGACGTCGTACGCACGCCCAGCGGCGCACTGCGCTACCAGAACGAGGCCAGTGGGCTGACCTGGATCATCATCCCGGCCAAGTCGATGCTGCTCGACACCCGCAGCGGCAGGCAGCTGGCGAACGACTGCCGGCCGGCCGCCTGAACGCCGGCCGCGCGGATCCGCAACCCGTACAGGAATACCAAGGCAAACAGCGCATGGCAGCTCCGATCTCGAACGTCCGCCCGAAACCGGACAAGGTGCTCGTCGACATCGCCGACTACGTCGCGAAGTACAAGGTGTCGAGCAAGCTCGCCTACGATACCGCGCGCAACTGCCTGATCGATACCCTGGGCTGCGGCCTCGAGGCGCTGGAGTACCCGGCCTGCACGAAGCTGCTCGGCCCGATCGTGCACGGCACGACCGTGCCCAACGGCGCCCGCGTACCCGGCACGCAGTTCCAGCTCGACCCGGTGCAGGCGGCCTTCGACATCGGCACGATGATCCGTTGGCTCGACTTCAACGACACCTGGCTGGCGGCCGAGTGGGGGCATCCGTCGGACAACCTGGGCGGCATCCTGGCCACGGCCGACTGGCTGTCGCGCAACGCGGTCGCCGCCGGGCGCAAGCCGCTGACGATGAAGGACGTGCTGACCGCGATGATCAAGGCCCACGAGATTCAGGGCTGCATCGCGCTCGAGAACTCTTTCAACAAGGTCGGCATCGACCACGTGATCCTGGTCAAGGTGGCATCGACCGCAGTCGTCGGGCAGATGCTCGGGCTGTCGCGTGAGGAGATCGTCAACGCCGTGTCGCTGGCCTGGGTCGACGGCCAGGCGCTGCGCACCTACCGTCACGCGCCGAACACCGGCAGCCGCAAGAGCTGGGCGGCCGGCGACGCCACCAGCCGCGCCGTGCGGCTGGCGCTGATCGCCAGGACCGGCGAGATGGGCTACCCGAGCGTGCTTACGGCCAAGACCTGGGGCTTCTATGACGTGCTGTTCGAGGGCAAGCCCTTCGAGTTCCAGCGCCCGTACGGCAGCTACGTGATGGAGAACGTCCTGTTCAAGATCTCGTACCCGGCCGAGTTCCACGCGCAGACGGCGGTCGAGTGCGCGATGGAGATCCACCAGAAGATGAAGAAGCTCGGCAAGACCGAGGCCGACGTCGCACGGATCACGATCCGCACGCACGAGGCCTGCATCCGGATCATCGACAAGAAGGGGCCGCTCAGCAATCCGGCCGACCGCGATCATTGCATCCAGTACATGGTCGCAGTGCCGATCATTTTCGGCCGCCTGACCGCAGCCGACTACGAAGACGCGGTGGCCGCCGACCCGCGCATCGACCGGCTGCGCGACCGGATCGTCTGCGTCGAAGATGCGAAGTTCACGAAGGACTACCACGCCCCGGACAAGCGCTCGATCGCCAACGCGCTGACCGTCGAGTTCATCGACGGCACCCGGCTCGACGAAGTGGTCTGCGAGTACCCGATCGGCCACAAGCGCCGTCGCAAGGACGGCATTCCGCTGCTCGAGGCGAAGTTCCGCGTGAACCTGGCACGCCGCTTTCCGCCGAAGCAACAGCAGGCAATCCTCGACGTGTCGCTCGACCAGAAGGCGCTCGAGGCCATGCCGGTCAACGAATACGTCGATCTGTACGTGATCTGATCCGCAATCGAAACATTTGCAAGGAACGAGGTCAAAAGAAAATGGCAGAAAACAACGCGTTCAATACGCTTAAATCCTTCCCGCTGAATTCCGGAAAAACCGGCCAGCTGCATTCGCTGCCGGCGCTCGCCAAGCGCTTTCCGAACGTCAAGCGCCTGCCGGTGTCGATCCGCATCGTGCTCGAATCGGTGCTGCGCAACTGCGACGGCAAGAAGATCACCGAGGCGCACGTCGAGCAGCTCGCCAACTGGCGCCCGAACGACAAGCGCGTCGACGAGATCCCCTTCGTCGTCGCCCGCGTCGTGCTGCAGGACTTCACCGGCGTGCCGCTGCTCGCCGACCTCGCCGCGATGCGCGGCGTGGCCGCCGCGATGGGCCGCAACGCGAAGACGATCGAACCGCTGGTGCCGGTCGACCTGGTCGTCGACCACTCGGTCATGATCGACCACTTCCGCCGGCCCGACGCGCTCGAGCTGAACATGCGGCTGGAGTTCGAACGCAACGCCGAACGCTA
>CALLYQ010000028.1 GCA_937858875.1 uncultured Lautropia sp.
AAACGATCGAGCATCTGTCCAGATACTGGGAACTCAAGCCCGGCGACCTGATCTTCACCGGCACGCCCGAAGGCGTGGCCGCGGTCAAGGCCGGCGACCTGATGGAAGGACGGGTCGACGGCGTCGGCGAGCTGAAGGTCAGGATCGCCTGAAACCGGCCATGCTCAGCTATGTCCACCCCGTTCGAATCGGCTTCGGCGACTGCGACCCCGCGGGGATCGTCTACTACCCGAACTTCTTCCGCTGGTTCGACGACGCGGTCCACGCGATGTTCTTCTCGATCGGCGAGACTCACGACCGCTCCCGCGAACAGGACCTGATCGTCTGGCCGCTGGCCGATGCCGGCGCAAGCTTCCGGTCGCCGGCCCGCTACAACGAGTGCATCGAGATCCACTCGAAGGTCGAAAGCTTCACGGCGAAGACCTTCCGCATCGCGCACCGCGCAGTGCGCGGCGACACGCTGCTTGCCGAGGGATGGGAAGTGCGCTTCGTCGGCGAACCGCACCCCGACGACCCGAAGCGCATGCGGGCGATCCCGCTGCCCGAGTCGCTGCGCCGCCTGTTCGTCGATACGGCGGCCGCCAGCACGCAGCCATGAGCGCCGCCTTGCACCTGCTCGATTCGATCACGGCGATCGACGAGCGCTGCGCCGACGGCGTGATCGTCTCGGGCTCGCACGGCGGGCTGTCGTCGACCGGTTTCGTGTTGCGTGCGCCGGCGAAGCCGCGCGCGGTGTTCCTGAACGACGCCGGCGTGGGCAAGGAACGCGCCGGCGTCGTCGCGACCGGGCTGCTGCAGGAGATCGGCGTGGCTTGCGGCTGCTATTCGCATGAATCGGCTCGCATCGGCGAGGCGCGCGACGGCTACGAGCACGGCGTGCTGACGCACTTGAAGGAGCAGGCGCGCGAAGCCGGCGGCCTCCGCGCCCATGACGCCCCATGACGCCCCGGATCAGCCGGCAGCCGCGAGCAGCGCGACGCCGCCGGCGATCAAGGCCGAACCGGCGAGCCGCCGACCGAGCTGCCCTTCGCGCAGCAGCGTCGCGCCGGCCAGCGCCGCCACCAGCATCGATAGTTCGCGTGCCGGCGCAACGACGCTGACCGGCGCCAAACGCATTGCCTCGAGCGCGAGCAGGTAGCTGAGCGGCGACAGCACGCCGACACCGAGCACGACGCGCCAGGAAGCGGACAGCACGCGGCGCCATCCTGGCACCGTCCACATGACCCAGGGTGCGAGCACGACGGCCTGCAGCAGGCAGATCCACCAGTAGTAGACGAGCGGATTCGCGCCGAGCACCGACACGGCGCGCCCGTCGTTGACCGTGTAGGCGGCGATCAGCAGGCCGGTCGCCAGCCCCCAGGACAGTCCGCGGCGTGTCTGCGTGGAGGCACCTTCGCGCAGCATCGCCAGCCCGCCGGCGATCGTGAACGTTCCGGCCACGACGAAGGCGAGCCCAGCGATCGAATGCAAGCCGGCCGGCTCGCCGAGCCACGCGATGGCAGCGATCGACGCCAGCAGCGGCCCGGTGCCGCGTGCCACCGGGTAGACGATCGACAGGTCGCCGGCGCCGTAACCGCGCTGCAGCACGCGGAAATACGCCGTGTGCAGCAGCACGCTGCCCACGACGGCCAGCCAGACCGACAGCGGCCAGTCGGCGAAGCGCACGCCTGCCGCCGGCAGCGCGCCGGCGGCGACTGCGGGGCCGACGACGCCTGCGCCACCGGCGCTGCCACCCGTCTCGAAGGCACCGGCCAGCCAGACCAGCGGCGTGAACAACAGCGCCCCGACGAGGTTCGTCGCCCAGACGAAGGCGAAGCCGCCCGCCGTCCCCGAGCGCTTCATCCACAGATTCCAGCCGGCGTGCAGCAACGCCGCAACGACGATCAGCGCGAACGCGGTCGAAGACACCGCTGGCCCCTGCCCGGCGCGGGTCGGCAGCTATCGGACGGAAAGGCTCAGCCGCGCTCGCGCCAAGCCCTCATTTTCGCGTTGACGGTGTCGATCTCGAGCCCGACCAGCGCCTTGTACTGCGCGGCGATCGACGACAGTTCCTCGTGCGAGACCACGTCGTGAATGTGCGCGAAACCGTCGGGCGAGCGCTCCTCGGCCAGCTGCATGACCTGGTCGGGGCCGTTGCCGCGGTTGGCCATGACGATGCGCGCCGTCTTCGGCAACCGGTCGGCTTCGTAGGCGGCGAGTGCATCGGCCACGCTGCGCGCCTCGGGCGCAGGCCGGTCGAGCGCAGACTCTCCCACCACCGGCGCCAGCGCATCGGAAAGCGCGCGCGCATCGAGGATCGCCTGCGAGGCGCCGTTCGAGCCGATCGGGTACATCGGGTGCGCGGCGTCGCCGAGCAGCGTGACGCAGCCGAAGCTCCAGCGCGGCAGCGGATCGCGATCGACCATCGGGAACTCGAACACGCGCTCGGCGCCCTCGAACAACTTCGGCACGTCGAGCCACGGGAACTTCCAGTCGGCGAAAGCGGGCGCGAAGACGCTCATCGGCACCTCGCGGTTCCAGTCGTCCTTCGGCGGCGTATCGCCCGGCACCCGCAACTCGGCGATCCAGTTCAGCAGCGCGCGGCCGTCGGCGTCCGGCATCGAGATCGGATAGGCGACCAGCTTCTG
>CALLYQ010000029.1 GCA_937858875.1 uncultured Lautropia sp.
GCAGGCCTTCGCCTGCCAGACGCAACTCGCTGTCGCGGAACCTCTGGCGATCCTCCTCGTCGAGCTGAACTTCGACTTCGTCGCGCAACTGCGTTGCACAATCGGCGAGCACGACATCGGCCGCACCCTTCGAGTACGCGATAAGGCCGTCGCCGATGTCGTGGATCGTCGTCATTCGCCGCCGCTCGGACGTAAACGCGAGCTCGCGCACACGCGGCGCCTGACCCCGCAGCTGGTCCTCGGCCAAGTCGGCCTTTCGCGCGGCCACGACCAGCGCGCCCTCCGTCGGGTCCCCGTCTACGGTCCAGCGCCCGTCGGCGTCGACGAGCCTCGCATCGGAAGACAGCACGCCGGCGCGCAGCAGTTCGAGCAGCGTCGGCGAAGGCGGTGCTGCCAGCCCGTCCACCCGGAAATCCCCGGCGGGTTCGTAACCGGCGCCCGATACTTCGACGAGCCGCTCGTCCACGAAGATCCGCCGCACGGTCATTTCGTTGCGGGTCAGCGTCCCGGTCTTGTCGGTGCAGATGACCGAGGTGCTGCCGAGCGTCTCCACGATCGGCAGTCGCCGGACCAGGGCGTTGCGCCGCACCATCCGCCGCACGCCGATGGCCAGCGAGATCGTCACCACCGCCGGCAGCGCCTCGGGGACGACTGCCACGGCCAGCGCGATGCCGAACATGAACAAGTCAAGGGCGGGCAGTCCGCGCCATAGCCCGAGAACGACGATCAGCACCACGACGGCGAGCGCCGCCTTGCCCAGCGTCGCACCGAGCCGATCCAGATTCTCCTGCAGCGGTGTGCGCCCGGACTCGACACCCTGCACGAGTCCGCTGATGTGGCCGAACTCGGTACTCATGCCAGTCGCGACCACGACCGCCCGGCCGTGGCCACGGGCTGTCAGTGTGCCCGCATGGACCATGTTGTGCCGCTCGGCGAGCGGGCGCCCGGCATCGTCGAGGGTGGCGCCGCTCTTCTCGACGGCGATCGATTCTCCGGTCAGAGCGGATTCGTCGATCGCGAGGTTCGACTCGAGAATCAGACGCGCATCGGCCGGCACACGATCGCCGGCCCGCAGGCTCACGATGTCACCGGGGACCAGATCTCGGGCAGGCACCTGCGCTTCGGCACCGTCGCGCAGGACGTGCGCGAAGGGCGCCGCCATGCTGCGTAATGCCTCCAGCGCACGGCTTGCCCGGTATTCCTGGACAAAGCCGAGCAGCACCGCGAACAGGACGATCACCGTGATGACGAGCGCTTCGAGCGTATGCCCCAGCAGCGCAGAGACGAGTGTCGCAGCCAGCAGGATCAGGATCAGCACGTTCCTGAACTGGGAAACGAGCGTGCGCCACGCATTCGTGCGCTCCAGCGACTGCAGCTCGTTGGGCCCGTGCTGGCGAAGGCGCGCTGCCGCCTCGTCGGCGTTCAGTCCGGTCGGCCGGGTACCCAGGCGCTCCAGCGCGTCGTCGACCGCGAGCATATGCCAGACCGGCGCGCTGCCGGTTCGCTGCTGTCTCTCGCTTCCGTGCGTCGCGAGCGCCTCTGGCATCGTCCGCAGGTTGTCGCGCCGCGTCTTGGCAGCTGTCGATTGCCGTCCGACTGGCGCAACGTTGCTTCGACCTCCGGACGATAGCGCCAAACCGAAGGCGACGGCAAGGTCGGCACGCACCGCTCGGCAGCGCGTCGATGCCATCGGCGGCAGTCGCCGGTGGCGCCGAATCGTGCGTCAGGCTGAGACGCGCGCGAGACGAAGCCGCAGCAACTCAGCGCACGAGCAGCACCGGGATCCTGGCCATTTCCGAGACGCGAGTGGCCACCGAACCCACCAGCAGGTCGGTGAACGTGCCGCGCCCCTTCGACCCGAGCACGATCATGTCGAACTGGCCCTCGTCGGCTGCCGCGACGATCTCGGAAGCGACGTGCCCGTTGCGGATCAGCGTCTCGTGCGGAATCCCTGCGCCGTCGAGCAGCGCGCGCGCCTCGGCGAAGTCGTGCTGGCTCTGTGCATGCAGGTAGTCGTCGGCCGCATGCTGGCCGACGGAACGCCGCGCGAAGTGCTGTGCGGCGGTATCGTTGACGCTGATCAGCGTGATGGAACCCGGCTGCGAGCACTTGCCGAGAATGTTCGCGGCAAAGCGGACCGCATTCAACGCATTCTCCGAGCCGTCGGTGGCAATGAGCAGCTTCATGTCGCGCAGTTCTCCGTCTCTATCGCAATTGCTGCTCGAGCTGCTGCAGCACCTGGTAGCAGGGTAGCACCTGCGCGACGCTGCCATTCGGTTCCCGGCCTTCACGGATCGCCGCAAAGAACTCGCGGTCCTGCAGCTCGATCCCGTTCATCGAGACGTCGACCTTCGAGACGTCGATCTGCTGGTCCTTGCCGGTGAACAGGTCATCGTAGCGAGCCAGGTAGGTGCCGGTGTCGCCGATGTAGCGGAAGAAGGTGCCCAAGGGCCCGTCATTGTTGAAAGACAGCGACAGCGTGCAGATCGCCCCGTTTTCCGTCTTGAGCTGGATCGACATGTCCATCGCGATACCCAGCTCCGGATGCATCGGCCCCTGGATCGCGTTGGCCTGCACGATCGGGCTGCCCGCCTGGTACGCGAACAGGTCGACCGTGTGCGCGGCGTGGTGCCACAGCAGGTGGTCGGTCCAGCTGCGCGGTGCCCCAAGCGCGTTCATATTCGTGCGCCGGAAGAAATAGGTCTGCACGTCCATCTGCTGGATGTTGAACTCGCCCGCCTTGATC
>CALLYQ010000030.1 GCA_937858875.1 uncultured Lautropia sp.
ACCGGGGAGGGGTCGACGACGGCTTCGGCCTTGGAAGGCTCTGCCGCGGCAGTGGAATCGGCCTCGTCGACGGTCTCGGCCCGGGCGGTTGCCTGCACGGTCGCAGCTTCGCTCGTTCCCGAGTCGGCCTCGGCTGCCTGTCCGCTGTCGCCGGCAGTCGACGGATCGATCCCCTGCTCGGCGAGCGCCGATTCGCCTGCTCCGGCTTCGCGCTCCCGGCGTCCGCCGCGACGGCGTCGGCCACGGCGCGGGCGGGTTTCCTCGCCGGCCGGTTCTGCATCGTCGGCTCCCAGGGCGGTCGCCTCGATGTCGCCGATTCCTGATTCGGCCATCGCCACTTCGTCGGTTTCCGCGCCGGTGGTAGCAGCCTGGTCACCGGTCGCGGCTTCGATGCGTGCGGTCTCCTCGCTCGCTGCCTCCTGACGCTGGCGCCGTTCCTCTGCGGTTCGAGTGCTGCGTGCCGGCGCTGCGTCGGCTGGCGTCCGGGCAGTCGCGTCGTCGCCCGGAGTGGCCACCGCGCCGGCGATTGCCGACGCGGCTGCGGCAGCCAGCCGGTCGTCGCTCTCGGCAACCGTGCCGGCTTCGACCGCCTCGGAGGCGCGGGGACGGACCTCGTCGCGACCACGTCCGCGACGGCGCTCCCCGCGCTCGCCGCGTTCCGTACGTTCACCGCGTTCGGTGGGTTCACCGCGCTGACCGCGTTCACCGCGCTCGGTACGCTCGCCCAGTTCGCTACGTTCCGCCCGTTCTGCGCGCTCACCACGATCTGCGCGCTCACCACGATCGACTCGTTCGCCGCGGTCGGGGCGATCGGCACGCCCACCTTGCGCGCCGCGTTCGGAACGTTCCGGTCGCGCAGTGCGCTCGGTGCGCTCGGCGTCGCTCCTGGAGTCGCGCGCCTCGCGCGTCGTCCGGACCTCGCCGGTGGCCTCGCTTCGTTCGCCCCGGCTGCCGCGGCCGTCGCGCCGCGACCGGCTGTCGCGGTCGCTACGCCCGTCGCGGTCGCTGCGGCCTTCGCGACCGTCACGGCCCTGGCCGTTGCGGCCGCGACCTCGACGTCCGGCGCCTTGTCCGTCGCCACTTGCCGGGCTCGCTTGCTCCGCGGTCTGAAGCGCGACAGGTGCAGTTGCCTCGGCCTCGTTGGCCGGCTTGCGCCGGAACCAGCCGAGGATTCGGCCGAGCAAGCCGTCTTCGCCGATCCCGATCTGGCCCAGTCCGGGTATGGCGGCCGGTGCAGAAGCAGCAGCGGCGCGCGGCCCGGCCTCACGCGGCCCGGCCTGACGCGGCCCGGCCTGTCGTGCGTCGGTCAGCTCGACCACCTGCGGTGCCGGCGGTGGTTGATCCGGAGTGATGCCCTTGACCGCCGCTTCCTGGCGCGGCCTGCCTGCCTCGAGCTTCCGCTCGAGGTAGGAATCGTCCTCGTCGGGTACTTCGGCCAGCGAGTAGCTGGCACGGTAGCCAGCCAGCCGGTCGTCGTCGTGCCGCAGCCTTTCGGTCCGGTAGTGCGGCGTCTCGAGGTGCTTGTTCGGGATCAGCACGATCTCGACCCGCAGCCGGGCCTCGAGCTTGTTCAGCTCGCTGCGCTTCTCGTTCAGCAGGTAGGTGGCGACGTCGACCGGTACCTGGGCGTAGACGGCCGCCGTGCCGTCCTTCATCGCCTCGTCCTGCAGCACCCGCAGTACGTGCAGCGCCGAAGACTCGATGTCGCGGATCACGCCGGTGCCGTTGCAGCGCGGGCAGGTGATGTGCGAGCCCTCGGCGAGCGCCGGGCGCAGCCGCTGGCGCGACAGCTCCATCAATCCGAAGCGGGAGATCTTGCCGGTCTGCACGCGTGCGCGGTCGTAGTGCAGTGCGTCCTTGAGCCGCTGCTCGACTTCACGCTGGCTCTTGGCGTTCTCCATGTCGATGAAGTCGATGACGATCAAGCCGCCCAGGTCGCGCAGACGCATCTGCCGGGCGACTTCGTCGGCGGCTTCGAGGTTCGTGCGCAGCGCCGTTTCTTCGATGTCGGAGCCGCGCGTGGCGCGGGCCGAGTTCACGTCGATCGCGACCAGCGCCTCGGTATGGTCGATGACGACTGCGCCGCCCGACGGCAGCGGCACGAGCCGCGAATACGCGGTCTCGATCTGGTGTGCTATCTGGAAGCGCGAGAACAGCGGCGTGTCGTCGCGATAGCGCTTGACGCGGTTGACCGTGTCCGGCATCACGTGGGCCATGAACTGCCGGGCCTGTTCGTAGATGTCGTCGGTATCGATCAGGATCTCGCCGATGTCCTGCGAGAAATAGTCGCGGATCGCACGGATGACCAGACTGGATTCCTGGTAGATCAGGAAGGGGCCGGGTGCCGAACCGGCGGCCTGCTCCACGGCGTTCCACAGTTGCAGCAGGTAGTTCAGGTCCCACTGGAGTTCTTCGGCGCTGCGGCCGATTCCGGCGGTGCGGGCGATCAGGCTCATCCCCGGAGGGTGTTCGAGCTTGTCCATCGCCTCGCGCAGTTCCTGTCGGTCCTCGCCCTCGATGCGCCGGGAAACGCCGCCGCCGCGCGGGTTGTTCGGCATCAGGACCAGGTAGCGCCCGGCCAGCGAGATGAAGGTCGTGAGCGCAGCGCCCTTGTTGCCGCGCTCCTCCTTGTCGACCTGGACGATGACTTCCTGGCCTTCGCTGATCGCGTCCTGGATCCGGGCTTTGGAAGAAGCGTCGCCGTTGGTCTTGCAGAAGGTCTTGGCGATTTCCTTGAACGGCAGGAAGCCGTGACGTTCCTCGCCGTAGTTGACGAAGCAGGCTTCGAGGCTGGGTTCGACGCGAGTGACGACGCCTTTGTAGATGTTGCTTTTGCGGGACTCGCGGCCCGCGGTTTCGATATCGATGTCGATCAGTTTCTGGCCGTCGACGATCGCCACGCGCAATTCTTCCGCATGCGTGGCATTGAACAGCATTCGCTTCATGCAAATGACTCCGTGGCGCGCCCGTAGCGTGGCGGCGCGCGTCGGCCAGCGGGCCGATGCGGATCCAGCAGGAAAAGTGGGCGTCGTCGGGCGGGCCGGATCGGGCCCGCCGCTAGGCTCCCGGAATTCTTTCTACCGGTGAGCGCGCACCGGCAGCGCGCGCGGGCAAAGGCCAGCGGACGTCGGAGGTGTATGCGCAGACAAGGGGGTCGGGGACCACTGGTATGAAAGAAAGGGGCAGTCGCGGCTGCCGCACTTTGCTCTGATTTCTGGAGTTCGCATCACCCGCGCTCCCGGCCCTGGAATGGCGCGGGAGCCGCGGTTACGTATTCTTTTTGTCGTAGCCGACGTCCGATCGGGCACCGTTCCTGGTGAAGGTCGACCGGTACAATCGGTACATCGGTTCGCGGCCCGGGACGACATGCAGCCGGCCGGATCCGGGTAGACGAACATCCGCGGAAGCCGGTTCCGCTCGCGAGCCGCGTCCGTTCGGGAGCGCTGTATCGGGAGCTGTGCAGCACGGGCCAGGCCGGACCGCGCACGACCTTGTCATTATATACACGACGTGGACACTCGGAGCACTAAACAGCAAAGGGCGCTCGGCCCGAAGGCCGGTCCGGCCGGGCAGGCGGAGGTGCGCTACGTCGAGGTCGACGACGATCGCGCCGGCCAGCGGCTCGACAATTTCGTCACCGGGCTGTGCAAGGGCGTGCCCAAGAGCCACGTTTACCAATTGATCCGCAGCGGGCAGTTGCGCGTCAACGGCGGGCGGCGACCTGCCGACTACCGGCTGCAGGCGGGCGACAGCCTGCGTCTGCCGCCGATGCGCATACCGGCCGTGCGGCCGGCCGCTGCCGCCGGTGCCGAACAGATGCAGCGAGCGCGTGCCGCGCTCGGCGAACGCCTGCCGGTGCTCTATGAAGACGACTCGATCCTCGTCATCGACAAGCCGGAGGCGGTCGCGGTGCACGGCGGCAGCGGCGTGTCCAGCGGCGTCATCGAGCGGCTGCGTGCCGCCTGGCCGCAGGCACGTTTTCTCGAGCTCGCGCACCGGATCGACCGCGAAACCTCGGGCGTTCTGGTCGTTGCCCGCAAACGGGCCGCGCTGCTCGCGCTGCAGTCTCAATGGCGGCAGCGCGCACCGGCCAAGCGCTACGTCGCGATCGTCGCCGGGCGCTGGCCCCTGCGCGCCAAGACGCTGTCTTCTCCGTTGCGCCGGCTTGCCGCCCCCGACGGCGACCGGCGCGTCGTCGTGCATGCGCAAGGCCAGGAGGCCGTGACGCGGGTGCGCGGGCTGGCGCAGTTCGTGGTCGACGGTGCGGGCGAGCTGAGCCTCGTCGAGGCGATCATCGAGACCGGGCGCACACACCAGATCCGGGTTCACCTGAACCACGCCGGCTTTCCGATCGTCGGCGACGACAAGTACGGCGACTTCGGGCTGAACCGCGCCCTCGCGGCCAACGGGTTCCGGCGCATGTACCTGCACGCGGCGTCGCTGCGACTGCGCCATCCGGAATCGGGTGCACCGCTGAACCTGGTCGCGCCGATGCCGGCAACGTTCGCTGCGCTGTTGCGGGCGGGCGGCATCGATCCCGGCCGGTTCGAGGTCAGCGCGGGCAGCCGGACGCCCGGACCGGCGGAGCTTCCCGTCGACGGCGGAGGCCGGTCGTGAGCAGCACGCGCCGCTACCGCCTCGTCGTCTTCGACTGGGACGGCACGCTGATGGATTCGACGGCCGCGATCGTGCACGCGATCCGTGCTGCATCGTCCGACCTGCGCCTGCCGGTGCCTACGCGCGAGCAGGCTGCCCACGTGATCGGCCTGGGGCTGTTCGAGGCGGTCCATACGGCCGTGCCGTCGATCCGTCGCGAGCAACTGCCGGCGTTCGTCGAACGCTATCGGGCCCACTACTTCAGGCACGATCCGAAGCTCGAGGCCTTCGACGGCGTGCCGTCGCTGCTCGACGAACTGGCCGATGCCGGCGCCTGGCTGGCAGTGGCCACCGGCAAGTCGCGTGCCGGCCTCGACCGGGCGCTCGAGCAGTTGGGCTGGACCGGCCGCTTCCTGACCACGCGCTGCGCCGACGAAGGCGCGCCGAAACCCGATCCGTGGATGCTGGTCGACATCTGCGAGGAACTCGACGTGGTACCGGCCCAGGTGCTGATGGTCGGGGACACGACCTACGACCTCGGCATGGCACGGGCTGCCGGAGCCGATGCGATCGCCGTCAGCTACGGCGCGCATCTTCGCGAGGAACTCGAGCGCGAACCCTGCCTGGCGATCGTCGACTCGGTGCTCGAGCTGCGCGAGGCGCTGCTGGGGCGCATCAAGTGAAGTCGCAATCTCCTGAGTGGCAGCGCGTATGCGACAGCTCGGCGCTCGTCGAAGGCGGCGACGGCCAGCGCACGACGCTGCCGCCCTCGCGGCCCGGCGCCGAGGCGCTGCCCGTCTTCGTCGTTCGCTACGACGGCCAGCCGCGTGCGTGGCTGAACCGCTGCGCCCACGTCGCTATGGAACTCGACTGGCTGCCCGGCAAGTTCTTCGATTCAAGCGGCCTATACTTGATCTGTGCCACCCATGGTGCCACCTACGAGCCCGATACCGGGCATTGCGTCGGCGGGCCGTGCCAAGGCGCTGCGCTCGAACCCGTGCAGGTCAGCGAGCACGACGGCGCAATCTGGATCGCTTCCTTCTCCCGATGATCTTCGCCCCGCCCGGGGAACACTGCCTGCCATGTCCGAATCGACGAACCCGCCGGAGCGCCCGGCCGACCAGCCGAGCCCGATTGCTGCACCCGAAACTGTGGTACCCGACGCCGCCGGAACTCGCGATCGCGACGCCGCTGCGGCGCGTGAAGCCGAAGGGGTTCGCCAAGCCGGCGCGGCCGCCACGACCAGGCCGGCCGCCAGCGACTGGGAGCGTGGCGTGCTCGAGCGCCTGGTCACGGCCACGCTGGTCGAACGACGGCGAGCGCGCCGCTGGGGCATCTTCCTGCGCCTGTTGACACTGGCCTGGTTGACCGGGGTGATCCTGCTGTTCGGCGGCTGGATCGGCAGCGACGTCGTCAAGTCCGCCGCCCGGCACACCGCGTTGATCGAACTCGAAGGCGTCATCGCCGCCGGCGGCGAGAACTCGGCCGACGAACTGGTGTCGGCGCTACAGGCAGCCTTCGAAGATTCGCGGACCGCAGGGGTCGTCCTGCGGATCAACAGCCCGGGCGGCAGCCCCGTGCAGTCGGGGATCATCCACGACGAAATCCGTCGCTTGCGGGCCAGCTATCCGGATACGCCGCTGTACGCGGTCGTCGACGAGATCTGCGCCTCCGGCGGCTATTACGTCGCCGCCGCGGCCGACAGGATCTACGTCGACAAGGCCAGCCTTGTCGGCTCGATCGGCGTTCTGATCAACGGCTTCGGCCTCGTCGATGCAATGGAGCGGCTCGGCGTCGAGCGTCGGTTGTTCACCGCGGGCGAAAACAAGGGCTTCCTCGACAGTTTCTCGCCGCTGAAGCCCGAGCATCGCGAGCACGCACAGCAGATGCTCGACGGCATCCACCAGCAGTTCATCGACGCCGTGCGCCAGGGCCGCGCCGAGCGGCTCGCCGACGACCCGGAACTTTTCTCCGGCCTGGTCTGGACCGGCGCGCGCAGCATCGAACTCGGCTTGGCCGACGCGCTCGGCACCGTCGATACGGTCGCGCGCGAGGTCATCCAGGCCGAGTCGGTCGTCGATTTTTCGCCGCGGCAAAGCCTCGCCGAGAAATTCGCCCGCCGCGTCGGCGCCGGGGCAGGCGAGACGCTG
>CALLYQ010000031.1 GCA_937858875.1 uncultured Lautropia sp.
CGCCTTCGAAGCGGCGCTGGCCGAGCACGCCGACCCGGCCTGCTTCGCGCCGGTGCTTCTCACAGACGGCCCACTCGAACCCGAGAGGATCGGCCTCGAACTGCTCGAGATGCTGGAGTCGCGCGTCTGGGGCCAGGGCTTTCCGGAACCGCTGTTCTCCGATTGCTTCGTGGTCGAGCGCCAGTCGGTGGTCGGATCGAAGCATCTGCGGCTGGCGCTGCGCAACCAAGGGTCGGCCGGCGGCGCGCGAGGCGTCGGCACCCGTCGGCTGGACGCGATCATGTTCGGACGCACCGAACCCCTGCCCTCGCCGGTCACGCTCGCGTACCGGCTAATGCGCGACGACTGGCAGGGCCGCAGCGGCGTGCAGCTGGTGATCCAGGCAGTCGCTGCGGCGCCGATCGACACGACGGAATCGCGGTCGCTGAGCGCGGCCGGCCTCGCGTCGCAAGCGGCACTCGGCGCCCGAAGGTTATAATTTCTGGTTCACCAGAGAGGATCGAGAGATGGAAGCCGAGCGCCTTAACCAACTCGAAGCCCAGCTCGACGACCTGCGCGAGCGGGCCGCGGAACTTCGGAGGTATCTTTGACTTCGACCGGAAGAAAAACCGGCTCGAAGTGATCAACCGGGAATTCGAGAACCCGGACGTCTGGAACGATCCCGACCGCGCCCGCGAACTCGGCCGCGAGAAGAACAGCCTCGAAGGCGTCGTCGAACGGCTCGTGAGCATCGACGCACGCCTGGCCGACAGTAGCGAACTGTTCGAACTGGCCAGCAGCGAAGACGACGACGACACGCTGGTCGCGCTCGAAGCGGACGTGCGAGCCGTGCTCGGCGACGTCGAGGACCTCGAATTCCGCCGGATGTTCTCGAACCCGGCCGACCCGAACAACTGCTTCATCGAGATCCAGGCCGGCGCCGGCGGTACCGAGGCGCAGGACTGGGCGGCGATGCTGCTGCGCCAGTACCTGCGCTTCTGCGAGCGCAAGGACTTCGAGACCGAGGTGCTCGAGGAGTCCGAAGGCGACGTGGCCGGCGTCAAGGGCGCGACCGTCAAGGTCACCGGCGAATACGCGTACGGCTATCTGCGCACCGAGACCGGCATCCATCGGCTCGTGCGCAAATCGCCCTTCGACGCCAGCGGCGGACGCCACACCTCGTTCGCGTCGGTCTTCGTCTATCCGGAGATCGACGACTCGTTCGAGGTCGAGATCAACCCCGCCGACCTGCGCATCGACGTCTATCGCGCTTCGGGCGCCGGCGGCCAGCACGTGAACAAGACCGAGTCGGCGGTGCGGATCACGCACAACCCGACCGGCATCGTCGTGCAGTGCCAGAACGACCGCTCGCAGCACCGCAACCGCGACGAAGCGATGAACATGCTGCGCGCGCGGCTCTACGAGTTCGAGATGCGCCAGCGCCGGGCCGAACAGGACAAGGTCGAGGCGGCGAAGGCCGACATCGGCTGGGGCCACCAGATCCGCTCCTACGTGCTCGACAACTCGCGGATCAAGGACCTGCGCACCAACGTCGAGATCAGCAACACGCGCTCGGTGCTCGACGGCGATCTCGACGAATTCATCTCCGCCAGCCTGAAGCAGGGAGTCTGACGCCTTGACCGCTTCCCGATCCGAAGATCCCGTCCTGCAGACAGCGGCGCCCACGAACGGCGACGCTGCCCGCGGCGCCGACCCCCACGCACCGGCGGTCGACGCCCAGGACGCGCACGCGGAGAACGCGCTGATCGCCGAGCGCCGCGCCAAGCTTGCGCGAGTGCGCGAACGCGGGGTCGCGTTTCCCAACGATTTCCGTCCGGCGCATCAGGCCGCTGCGCTGCATCAGCACCATGGTTTCAAGACGCGCGAGCAGCTCGTCGAGGAGAACGTCGCCGTCACGCTGGCCGGCCGCATGGTGCTCAAGCGCGTGCAGGGCAAGGCCAGCTTCGCGACGATCCAGGACGGCTCGGCCGCCGGCGCCCAGGGCAACGCGCCGGGCCGCATTCAGCTGTGGCTGAACCGCGAAGGCGTCGGCGAAGACGTCTACGAGGAATTCAAGCACTGGGACCTCGGCGATATCGTCGGCGTCGAAGGCGTGCTGTTCAAAACGATGCGCGGCGAGCTGTCGGTGCAGTGCACGTCGATCCGGCTGCTGACCAAATCGCTGCGCCCGCTGCCCGACAAGTTCCACGGCATCGCCGACCAGGAGCTGCGCTACCGGCAGCGCTACGTCGACCTGATCGTGACACCCGAGGCGCGCGATACCTTCGTCGCGCGCAGCCGCACGATCGCAGCGATGCGCGAGTTCATGAACACGCACGGCTTTCTCGAGGTCGAGACGCCGATGCTGCATCCGATCCCGGGCGGCGCAGCGGCACGGCCTTTCGTCACGCACCACAATGCGCTCGACCAGCGGATGTACCTGCGCATCGCACCCGAGCTGTATCTGAAGCGGCTGCTGGTCGGCGGCTTCGAGCGCGTCTACGAGATCAACCGGAACTTCCGCAACGAGGGGATCAGCACGCGCCACAACCCCGAGTTCACGATGATGGAGTTCTACGCCGCGTACACCGACTACCGGTGGATCATGGACTTCACCGAACAGGTGATCCGCTCGGCGGCGATGAGCGCGACCGGTTCCACGACGATCAGCTATCAGGGCCGATCGATCGACCTCGGCCGGCCCTTCGAACGGCTGACGATCACCGCTGCGATCGCCAAATACGCGCCGCGCTATGCGCCGGCGCAACTGCAGGACGAAGACTGGCTGCGCGGAGAACTCGCGCGGCTGCAGGTGGCGGTCGACGCCCCACCGCTGTCGCACGGCGGGCTTGGCGCGCTGCAACTCGCGCTGTTCGAGGAAGTCGCCGAGGCCAGGCTGCAAGAGCCTACTTTCATCATCGACTATCCGGCCGAGGTCTCGCCGCTGGCGCGCAGCTCCGACACACGCCCCGACGTGACCGAACGCTTCGAGCTGTTCATCACCGGCCGCGAGATCGCCAACGGCTTCTCCGAGCTCAATGATCCCGACGACCAGGCCGAACGCTTCCTGCGCCAGGTTGCCGCCAAGGACGCCGGCGACGAAGAAGCGATGTACTACGACGCCGACTACATCCGCGCACTCGAATACGGGATGCCGCCGGCCGGCGGCTGCGGCATCGGCATCGACCGGCTCGTGATGCTGCTGACCGATACGCCGACGATCCGCGATGTCGTGCTGTTCCCGGCGCTGAAGCGGGAAGACTGAACGGCGAGCCGGCGCCTGAACGCCGAGCAGACGTACGAATCCGTGAACGGACGCTCAGGCGCCCTGCCCCGACGCGGGCGCGCCCATCTGTCCGTCGGCACGGCGATCGCCGCGCTCGGCGTCACGCAGATCGTCGGCTGGGGCACCACGCACTACATGCCGGCGGTGCTCGCCGCACCGACTGCGGCCGGCCTCGGACTGAGCACGACGACGGTGCTCGGCGCGCTGTCCTGGGGCCTGCTGGTCGCCGGCCTCGTCGCACGGACAGCGGGGCGGCTGATCGACCGGCATGGCGCGCGCACGGTGATGAGCGGCGCCTCCGCGGTGGCCGCGCTCGGCCTTCTCGCGCTTGCCGGCGCGCAGGGACTGGCCGGCCTGCTCGCCGGCTGGACGCTGATCGGGCTGGTGCTGCGGACGATCCTTTACGACGGCGCCTTCGCCGCGCTGACGCTGATCGCCGGCGCCGGCGCACGGCGCGCGATC
>CALLYQ010000032.1 GCA_937858875.1 uncultured Lautropia sp.
CGCGCTTGCGCACGCTGTCGGCGAAGGCCGCCGGCTTGGCGATCTCGTCGACCAGGCGCCAATCCTTGGCCTTCTGGCCACGCACGCCCTCGGTCGTCGTGCAGAAGATGTCGGCAAGGTCATGGCGCACGCGACGCTTGTCTGTCACGCGCGTCAGCCCGCCGGTGCCCGGCAGCACACCCAGCCGCGGCACCTCGGGCAGGCTCACCGACGACGAGCGGTCGTCGACCAGCCAGATCTCGTCGCAGGCCAGCGCCAGCTCGTAGCCGCCGCCGGCGCAGGCGCCGTTGACCGCGGCCAGGAACTTGAGCCCCGAGTGGGCGCTCGTATCCTCGATGCCGTTGCGCGTCTCGTTGGTGAACTTGCAGAAGTTCACCTTCCAGGCGTGGCTGGAGACACCGAGCATGAAGATGTTCGCGCCCGAGCAGAAGATCCGGTCGAGCAGGCTGGTCACGACGACGGTGCGGACTTCAGGGTGCTCGAAGCGAATCCGGTTCAGCGCGTCGTGCAGCTCGATGTCGACGCCGAGGTCGTAGCTGTTCAGCTTCAGCTTGTAGCCCGGGCGCAGTCCAGCGTCCTCGTCGATCTTCAGCGCCAGCGTGGCGATCGGGCCGTCGAAGGACAGCGAGATATGGCGATAACGGGACGGGTCGGTCTGGTAGTCGACGCGCTGGATCACGGGAAGGGTCTCGGGGGCGTTCATCTTGGCTCCTCGGTTACGGCCGGACATGCAACATTGTGCAGTTCGCATCGGAGTGCATGATAGTGCATATCGCGCGCCTGTCAAGTCCCGACATCGGCATTTCGATGCGAGGCGGCCGAATGCGCGAGCGCTGCTTCGAGCCCTCTTGCCGCCTCGTCGACGTGCAGCCCGCTGGTGTCGAACTGCAAGTCCGCCTTGCCGTAGAAGGCCGAACGGCCAGCCAGAATGCGTTTCAGATCGTCCATCGCCTCGCGGTTGCCCGACATCGGGCGCAGGTCGCCCTGCGCGACGACCCGCTCCATGTGCTCCTCGGGAGTGGCCTTCAGCCAGACCGTCAGGCAATGGGCCATCAGCAGGTTGAAGGTCGCCGAGTCGGAGACGATGCCTCCCGGCGTGGCGATGACGGCATCCGGGTAAAGCTGGATCGTCTCTTCGAGCGCGCGGCGCTCGTATCGTCGGTAAGCGGTCGGCCCGAGCAGGTTGTGGATCTCGGCCAGCCCGCAGCCGGCCACCCGCTCGATTTCGCGATTCAACTCGACGAATGGCACGTCCAGCGTTTCCGCGAGCCTCTGGCCGAGTGTCGACTTGCCCGCGCCGCGCAGTCCGATCAGCGCGATCCGCGATGCGCGGGCGTCGGGCTTGCCGGCTTCGCCGTATAGCTCCGACAGCGCGATGCGCGCGCGCCGCAGCGATTCCTCGCCGCGCCCACGCAGCAGGTCGCGGATCAGCAGCCACTCGGGCGAAGTCGCGGTCTCGTCGCCGAGCAGTTCGGCGAGCGGGCAGTCGAGCGCACGGGCGATCTGGCGCAATACCAGGATCGACGCGTTACCCACGCCGAGCTCGAGATTCGCCAGGTGCCGTTCCGACACCTCGGACGCCTGCGCCAACGCACGACGCGTCATGCCCTTGCGCGCCCGCAGCGAGCGTACGCGCTCGCCCAGCGCATGCAGGAAGGGATCGCGCCCCGACGATTCGTCCAGGCTCGGGACGAGTGTCTGGATGTCCTGGAAGTCCATGAAGGTCGACGCAGTGGATTGCATTCGGATTTTATGCATTATAATGCGTTCCGAATGAACGTCGAGTCGAGGAGATGGATCGATGAGCGACAGCGCCGCCAGCGCCGTCCAGGCACCGCCTGAACGCTTCAATTTCGCCCGCCACCTGCTGGAGGTCAATGCCGGTCGCGGCGCGCGCCCCGCCTACATCGACGATCTCGGCGTCCTGAGCTACGGCGAGCTGGCCGAGCGCATCCGGCGTGTCGCCGCCGGCCTGCGCACGCTGGGCATCCGCCGCGAAGAGCGCGTGCTGCTGCTGATGCACGACTGCAACCACTGGCCGGTCGCCTTTCTCGGCTGTCTGTACGCCGGCATCGTGCCGGTGGCGGTCAACACCTTGCTCACCGCCGACGACTATGCCTACATGCTTGCCCACTGCCGTGCGCAAGCCGCGCTGGTCTCGGCGCCGCTGCTCGGCACGCTGCGCACGGCGATGGCCAAGGCACCCCACGAAGTCGGCCCGCTGATCGTCTCGCGCGCCGCCCCGGACAGCGCATTGCCCGAAGGCGCGCTCGACTTCGATGCCTGGCTCGAGGCCGCCGAAGCGGCCTCCGAGCCCGCCGACACCACAGCCGACGACATCGGCTTCTGGCTCTATTCGTCGGGATCGACCGGCCGGCCCAAGGGTACCGTGCACACGCACGGCAACCTGTACTGGACCGCCGAGCTCTACGGCAAACCGGTGCTCGGCCTGACCGAAAACGACGTCTGTTTCTCGGCCGCCAAGCTGTTCTTCGCCTACGGACTCGGCAACGGACTGAGCTTTCCGCTGAGCGTCGGCGCCTGCGTCATGCTGATGGCCGAACGACCCACGCCCGACGCCGTCTTCAAGCGATGGGTCGGCGAGATCCAGGGCATGCGGCCCACGGTGTTCTTCGGCGCGCCTACCGGCTACGCGGGCATGCTGGCGTCGCCCGGCTTGCCGGCGAAGTCGCAGGTCGCGCTGCGGCTGTGCTCGTCGGCCGGAGAAGCGCTGCCGCGCGAGATCGGCGAGAAGTTCGATTCCCGCTTCGGCTGCCAGATCGTTGACGGGATCGGCTCGACCGAGATGCTCCACATCTTCCTGTCGAACCGGCCGGGCGACCTTCGCTACGGCACCACCGGCAAGCCGGTCGCCGGCTACGGCGTCGAGCTGCGCGACGAAGACGGCCGCATCGTCGACGAGCCCGAGCAGGTCGGCGACCTGTATATCAGCGGGCCGTCGGCCGCACTGATGTACTGGTGCAATCGCGCGCGCAGCCAGGAAACCTTCCGCGGCGCATGGACCAAGAGCGGCGACAAGTACTATCGCGACGCCGACGGCTACTACGTCTATGCCGGCCGCAGCGACGACATGCTCAAGGTCAGCGGCCAGTACGTTTCTCCGTTCGAGGTCGAGTCGACGCTGATGGAGCACGATTCGGTCCTCGAGGCTGCGGTCATCGGCATCGACGACGCCAACGGACTTACGCGTGCCAAGGCCTTCGTCGTACTGAAGGATCCGGTGCAGGCCGGCGACGAACTGGCCGAGGAACTGAAGGGGTTCGTCAAGGACCGGCTCGCGCCGCACAAGTATCCGCGCCAGATCACCTTCATCGACGAGTTGCCGAAGACCGCCACCGGCAAGATCCAGCGCTTCAAGTTGCGCGAACTCGAGCGGCATGGCTGAGAGCCTGAGCGTGCCGACGAACACGAACCTCGTGCGCATCCGCACGATGGGCAGGGATTTCGACATCGAATACCGCTGGGCCCCGGCGACGACAGCCATCGCCGACGCGGCCGCTGCCGGCATCGGCCAGGCCGCGCCTGGCCCGGTCGTCGTCTTCCTGCACGAAGGGCTGGGGTCGGTCTCGATGTGGCGCGACTTCCCCGACCGGGTCTGCGCGGCGCTGGGCCTGCGCGGCCTCGTCTACTCGCGCGCCGGCTACGGCCGTTCCACGCCGCGCGAGCCTGGCGAACGCTGGCAGCCCGACTACATGCACCGGCAGGCGCGCGAGGCGCTGCCGGCGCTGCTCGAAGCGCTCGGCGTGAAAGCGCCGTACTTTCTGTTCGGCCACAGCGACGGCGCGTCGATCGCGCTGATTCACGCGGCCGCCTTTCCCGACCGGATGGCGGGGCTGGTCGTGCTTGCGCCGCACCTCTTCGTCGAAGACATCTCGGTTCGAAGCATCGAGGACGCACGACGCGACTATCTGGAAACCGATCGCTTCCGCAAGCTTGCTCGCCACCACGGCGACGTCGATTCGGCCTTCTGGGGCTGGAACGACATCTGGCTGGCCCCGGCGTTTCGCGACTGGAACATCGAAGCCTTGCTGCCCTCGATCTGCTGCCCCGTGCTCGCCGTGCAGGGCCGCGACGACGAGTTCGGAACGCTGGCGCAGATCGACGGCATCGCTGCGGCGCTACCCGGCACGCGGCGGCTCGTCCTCGACGAGTGTCATCATTCACCTCACCGGGACCAGCCCGAGGCGGTGATTGCCGCTACGCGCGAGTTCTTCACCGAGCTCGCAGCGTGCGGCAATGCACAGGCACTCCCGGCGGCGACAGCCGAAACTCGGCGTTCGGCTGCCGCTGCCCCAATCACAACCACCGAAACACAGGAGACGAAACCATGAAGATCCGTTACGCGCTGGCCACGCTCGCATCGACGGCGCTGCTGACCGGCCCCGCATTGGCCCAGGAAAAGATCAAGGTCGGCTTCATGCTGCCCTTCACCGGCACCTACACGGCGCTCGGCGTCGCGATAGAGAACGGCTTCCGGCTCTATGTCGACGAACAGGGCGGCAAGCTCGCCGGCCGCGAGATCGAGTACGTGAAGGTCGACGACGAGAGCGATCCGGCCAAGGCGCCCGACAACGTCAACAAGCTGATCAAGCGCGACAACGTCGACGTCATCGTCGGCACCGTGCACTCGGGCGTCGCGATGGCGATGGCGCGCGCCGCCAAGCAGAGCAACACGCTGCTGATCGTGCCGAACGCCGGCGCCGACGCCGTGACCGGACCGATGTGCGCGCAGAACATCTTCCGCAGCTCGTTCTCGAACTGGCAGCCGGCCTACGCGATGGGCGAGGTCGCAGCCAAGCGCGGCCACAAGACCGCGATCACGATCACCTGGAAGTACGCGGCCGGCGAGGAATCGACCAACGGCTTCAAGGAAGCCTTCGAGAAGAACGGCGGCAAGGTCACCAAGCAGTTGACCGTGCCGTTCCCGAACGTCGAATTCCAGGCGCTGCTGACCGAGATCGCCGCCGAAAGACCCGATGCGGTCTACACGTTCTTTGCCGGCGGCGGCGCCGTGAAGTTCGTGCGCGACTACGCGGCGGCGGGGCTGAAGGACACGGTGCCGCTGTACGGTGCCGGCTTCCTCACCGACGGCACGCTCGAGGCGCAGGGCGACGCCGCGCAGGGGCTGCTGACCACGCTGCACTACGCCGACGGACTGAATACGCCGCGCGACAACGCGTTCCGCACCGCCTACGCGAAGACCTTCAAGCTGCAACCCGACGTCTACGCGGTCCAGGGCTACGACGCCGCGCAGATGCTGGCGACCGGCCTCGAGGCCGTCGGCGGCGACATCGGCAAGAAGGCCGAGTTCTCGGCCGCGCTGCAGAAGGCCACGATCGACAGTCCGCGCGGCAAGTTCACGATCTCGAAGTCGCACAACCCGGTGCAGGACATCTACCTGCGCAAGGTCGAGGGCAACGAGAACAAGGTCGCCGGCGTGGCGATCGAAGGACTGGCCGATCCGGGCCGTGGCTGCCGGATGTAAGCGGCGGGTCGAAAGACGAGCGCACCGGCCACCGCACCGCCGAACCCACGAAGCTGCCGCCCGGATAGACGATGGACATCGCCACCTTCCTGATCCAGTGCCTGAACGCGGTCCAGTACGGCCTGCTGCTTTTCCTGGTCGCGTCCGGGCTCACGCTGATCTTCGGGATCATGGGCGTGATCAACCTCGCGCACGGCAGCTTCTACATGATCGGCGCCTACATGGCCTATGCGCTCGCGCCCGCCGTCGAGCAGTACCTCGGCGGCGGCTTCTTCACGACACTGGCCGTCGGGATCGTGCTGTCGGTGCTGCTCGGCTACCTGCTCGAATGGGTGTTCTTCAGCTACCTGTACGAGCGCGAGCACCTGCAGCAGGTGCTGATGACCTACGGGCTGATTCTCGTCTTCGAGGAACTGCGCAGCATCCTGGTCGGCAACGACGTTCACGGCGTCGCTGCGCCCGGCTGGCTGGCCGGCACGATCCCGCTCGGCGACGTGATGACCTATCCGGTCTACCGGCTGTTCGTCTCGGCCGTCTGTGTCGCCGTGGCGCTCGGCATGTGGGCCGTGCTGACCCGTTCGCGGCTCGGCATGCGGATCCGCGCCGGCGCCAGCAATCGCGAGATGGTCCGGGCGATGGGGATCGACATCCGGCTGCTGTACCGGGTGGTGTTCGCGATCGGCGTGGCGCTGGCCGCGCTGGCCGGGATGATCGCGGCGCCGGTCAGCTCGGTCTATCCGAACATGGGAGCGCAAGTGCTGATCATCTGTTTCGTCGTCGTCGTGATCGGCGGCATCGGTTCGATCAAGGGCGCGCTGGTCGCGGCGCTGCTGGTCGGCTTCGTCGATACCTTCGGCAAGGTGCTGTTTCCAGCGATGGCCGGCATCTCGGTCTATCTGCTGATGGCGCTGATGTTGCTGTGGAAGCCCGAAGGGCTGTTCAAGGCGGGCTGAAATGACTGCTGCATCGATCGATCCGCCGGCGCCCGTCCGCGAAGCCGGGCAGCGCGATTTCACAGCACCCAGCCCGTTCGCGCCGGAGAAGATCGTGCCGGTCGCGCTGGCCTTCGTTGCGCTCGCGCTGTTCCCGCTGGTCGGCGACGACTACTACAACGGTCTCGTCTCGAAGATCATGATCATGGCGATCTTCGCACTGAGCCTCGAACTGCTGGTCGGCCAGACCGGCCTCATCTGTTTCGGACACGCAGCCTTCTTCGGCATCGGTGCCTATACCGTCGCGCTGACCACGCCGACCGACGCCCCGGCCTCGCTATGGTTCGCACTGCCGCTGTCGATGGGCGCCGCCGCGCTGTATGCGCTGCCGGTCGGCGCGCTGTCGCTGCGCACGAAGGGCGTCTACTTCATCATGATCACGCTGGCCTTCGCACAGATGGCCTACTTCGTCTTCCACGACGCACCGTTCAGCGGCGGCAGCGACGGCACCTACATGTACTTCCGGCCGGATCCCGCGATCGGCGGCTGGCTGCCCTTCGACATCGAGAGTCCGCGCAATTTCTACAACATGGTGCTGGCCGCGCTGGTGCTCGTCTTCGGCCTGCTGGCGATCATGCTGCGCAGCCGCTACGGCCGCGCACTGGCC
>CALLYQ010000033.1 GCA_937858875.1 uncultured Lautropia sp.
GGTGTTCGTGGATCGCGCCGTCGGGCTCGCCGCAGTCAATTCGATCACTGCCGCGCTGTTCCACCGCGAGCGCACCGGCCGCGGCCAGTCGCTCGAAATCCCGATGTTCGAGACGATGGTGCCCTTCGTGCTCGGCGAACACATGGCCGGGCACACCTTCGACCCGCCGCTGGGGCCGGTGGGCTACCCACGGTTGCTGGCGCCGGAACGCCGTCCGTACGAGACCAGCGACGGATACGTTTGTGCGGTCATCTATACCGACCGGCACTGGCAGAGCTTCTACGAGCTCACCGGCCGCGGCGGCGAGTTCACGCATGACGCACGCGTGAAGACGATCGGCGAACGCACGAAGCACATCGCCGAGCTATGCGAGGAATCGGCACGCCATTTCCGTACCGACACGACGCAGAACTGGCTCGAGCGGCTGAACGCCGCCGACATTCCGTGCATGCGGCTGAACACGCCCGAATCGCTGCTCGAGGACCCGCACCTCCGGGCGGTCGGCTATTTCGAGCGCTCCGAGCATCCGAGCGAGGGGGCGATCTGGCAGATGCGCTCCCCGGTCGGCTCGTCGGAGCCGGCGCGTCGACAGCGGCTGCCGGCACCGCGGCTCGGTCAACATACGCGCGAGGTGCTCGCCGAAATCGGCATCGACGGTGAAGCCGCGGAGCAGCTCGCGCGGGCCGGGGCGATAGCAGGGGAGGGGCTTCCCGAAGCATGAGGAAGCAGCCATGCTTTCCGGCATGGTCCCGGCCCTGCTCGTCCTGCACCTCGTTCTGGTCCTGCCCGCTCATCCGGACGCTCTCGGGCTGGCGGCGCTGTTCCGCATTCCGGTGGAGCTGCCGCTGCTGCTTCTGCTGTTGTTCGTCTGGCCCGCCCGGCAATGGCGCTGGCTGCGCATCGTGGTGGTCGCAGGGCTAGCGCTGTTCGTCCTGGGCCGCTTTGCCGACCTTGTCGCGCACGCAAGCCTCGGTCGGCCTTTCAACTTGCTGCTGGACATGCATCTGGCCGCAGCGAGCTTCGAACTGCTGTCCGGGGCGATCGGCCTGACCGGCGCGATCGCGCTCATGATGCTGGTGGGGCTCGCCTGGCTCGGAGTGACAGCAACGGTCTGGTGGGCGGTCGGTGCGCTGCGCCCGCCCGAAGCGCAGCGACGGCGCCGGGCGCGAGCCGGTGGAGGCGACGCGCGCGGCGGTGCGCGAGCCGCCGGCGCCGTCGCGGTATTGATCGGCGGTACCCATCTCGGCGCGGCCGGCGGGCCGGTCCGGACGCTCACGACGGCGGACGCAAGCCGATCGGTGTCCGTTCATCTTCGATCGCTGGTGCAGAGCCTGACCGACCACGCTCGTTTTCGCACCGAGCTGGTCGAAGACGCATTCGCGCAAGTTCCCCCTGACCGTCTGCTGTCGCGCCTTGCGAACATCGATGTGCTGTTCGTCTTCGTCGAGTCCTATGGCCGCAGCACGCTCGAGTTGCCGCCATACGCGCAGCCCGTGAATCGGCTGCTCGACGATTTCGAACAGGCGGCCGCCGCCTCGGCTTTCGGCGTGCGCAGCGCCTGGCTGAGTTCACCGATCCATGGTGGCCAGAGCTGGCTCGCCCACGCGACGTTCCTCGCCGGCCTGAAGGTCGACAACCAGCGGCGCCATGCGAGCCTGATGCTCAGCGACCGGCAGACGCTGGTCAGCGACTTCGGGCGGGCCGGATGGCGCACGCTTGCCGTCATGCCGGCAGTCGAAAGGCCGTGGCCCGAAGGGCGGTTCTTCGGTTTCGACCGGATCTATTCGGCCGGCGATCTTGGCTACGCCGGGCAAGCGTTCAACTGGGTGACGATGCCCGATCAATTCACGATGTCGGCACTTCGTCGCCTGGAACTCGATCGTTGCGACCGGCCGCCGATCATGGCGAGCGTGGCGCTGATCTCGAGTCATGCGCCGTGGACGCCGATCCCGCCAGTGCTGCCCTGGGACATCGTCGGCGACGGCTCGGCATTCACCGGGCACGCGCTGTCCGGCGATCCGCCGGAGGTCGTCTGGCGCGATCCCGAGCGGATTCGCGCGCAGTATCTGCGGTCGATCGACTACGTGCTGCGCACGCTCGAGTCGTATCTCCGCACGTTCCCCGACGAGCATACGCTGCTCGTCGTGCTCGGCGATCACCAGCCCGCCTGGGTCGTGGCGGGCGATACGACTTCATTCGATGTCCCGATCCATCTCCTGGCGCGCGATCCGGCAGTGTTCGACGCGATCGTCGATTGGGGCTGGAGCTCGGGAATGCGGCCCGGTTCGGACGCGCCGGTCTGGCCGATGGAGCGGCTGCGCGAGAAATTCCTGACGAGCTTCAGCGTCGATGAAGAGAGTGGTCCTGTTCAGGCGGCAGCGCATGGTCGCGCAGCCAGGCCGTGTTCGACGGGAGCGGCACTTGCTCGCGATCTCGACCGCTGACCCCGACGATCGTCAAAGTTGGCGCCATCTCGCGATTGCGGGCACACTTGTTTCGTCCCGGCCGGGCGGCTTCGCCCGGCGCGTCATGAATGGCGGCCCGCCACGATGCATGGAGATCCGGCTCGATGGGTTCGACCAGGACGAATCTGCGCTTGCTCGAAACGAACGTCGCCGACGAGATGTCCTTCCTGCGGCCGCTGTTCGACCGGCTCGGCGCCCATGCCCGCCTTGGCGCTCGCCGCCCTTTCGTCACGCTGAGCTACGCACAGAGCGTCGACGGCAGTATCGCGACACAGCCGTCGCGGCCGTTCGCACTCAGCTGCGACAGGTCGTTCGACATGACTCACCTGCTGCGCTCGCGACACGACGCGCTGCTGGTGGGCATCGACACCGTGCTGACCGACGATCCGCAGCTGACCGTGCGTCGATGCGAAGGCTCCAACCCTCTCCCGCTGATACTCGACAGCCGCTTGCGGTTTCCGCTGCATGCGCGCTTGCTGTCGCACCCTGACAAGCAGCCTTTGGTACTGACGACTGCGGCCGCCGGTGCCCGCGATATTGCGCGGCTCGAAGCCCGCGGTGCGTCGGTTCGCGTGTTGCCGGCCGATCCGCTTGGCCGCGTCGACCTCATTGCCGCGCTGCAATGCCTGGCCGAACTCGGCATCGATAGCGTGATGGTCGAAGGGGGCGCCACTGTCATCAACGGTTTTCTGCGCAGCCGCCTCGTCGACTATTGCGTCATCACCGTCGTGCCGCGGCTGATCGGTGGCGTGAAGGCGCTGGCCACGCCGTGTTCGCCGGGCGACACGCCGCCGCTATCCATCGTCGACTGCCGTTACCAGCAACTCGGGGGCGATCTGATCGTCCACGGCACGATAGGGCAAGCCTGAGGTGTCCGCGGCATTGGGCAGGTTCGAGGGGTCCGCAGCAAGCCCGGGCACGTCGGTGGGTGCCTCGCGCTTGCGCGCGAACGCGCTGTTCCATGTCGCAGAACGCCGTGTCGAATTGCGCGAAGTCGAATTGCCGCCGCCTGGAGAAGCCGAGATATTGATTCGAAGCCGATGCTCGGCGATCAGCGCGGGCACCGAAGCGATGATCTTCGGCGGCGCGTTTCCGAAGGATGCTTCGCTCGATGCCACGATCGAAAGCCTGAAGGGCGGTTTCGACTACCCGTTCCGCTACGGCTATGCACTGGTCGGCGAGGTCGAGGACATCGGTCCGGGCGTCGACGAAGCGCTGCTGGGCAGGCTGGTATTCGCGTTCCACCCGCATCAGGATCGGGCGGTCGTCCCGCTCGCCGATTGCGTGCCGATTCCCGACGGCATCCCGGCCGAGGCGGCGCTGTTCCTGCCTCAGGTCGAGACGGCGGTCAACTTCGTCATGGACGGCGCGCCCTTGATCGGCGAGCGCGTCCTGGTGTTCGGACTGGGCGTGGTCGGTCTGCTGACAGCAGCGCTGCTGCAGCGGTTTCCGCTCGCCCGCCTGATCGCCGCCGAGCCGCTGGCCTGGCGACGGGACCTGGCCAGGCAGTGGAACATCGACGAAACCCTCGATCCATCAGACGCCGGCGACTGGCACGGATTGCTTTCGGATCTCGAGGGCGCCGACCTGATCTTCGAACTGTCCGGCGACATGCGTGCGCTCGGCCAGGCGATCGACGCGGCCGGATTCGATGCGCGTATCGTCGTCGGTTCGTGGTACGGCGCACGATCGCAGCCGCTGGAACTGGGCGGACGATGCCACCGCAATCGCCTGCGCCTGGTTTCCAGCCAGGTCAGCACGCTGCATCCGTCACTGACCGGGCGCTGGGACAAGCGGCGTCGCATCGAATCGGCCTGGCGCATGTTGCGCGAGCTACAGCCCGAACGCCTGATCAGCCGCTCGTTCTCTCCGGATCGATGCGCCGAAGCCTTCGAGACAGTCTGTGCTCGTCGAGAGGGTGTCATGCAGGTCATCTTCCGGTATTGATCGAAACACACCAGACCCGGACAAGCGATGTATCGACTGGCCATCACTCGCGACTTCATTGCCCAACACTTCCTGATCGGCGGCGACTGGGGTGCCGAGAACCACAGGCACAGTCATCACTACAAGCTTCAGGTCCGGCTGCGCGGAAGCACGCTCGACCGTCACGGCTACCTTTGCGACATCGTCGAGCTGGAGCGTGTGCTCGACGAAGTTCTCGGCCGCTACCGCGACCGTACGCTGAACGAGCTTGCGCCCTTCGCCGGGCTCAATCCGAGCCTCGAGCGCTTCGCGAAGATCCTGCACGACGAACTGCTCGCCCGGCTGGACCTGCGCGACGCCTCCATGGCCGTGCGCTTGTGGGAAAACGAACGCGATTGGGCCGCGTACGGCTCCGACTGATCGCTGCTCGGGCCCACGTTCACGATGCCGGTCTCCTTCGTCGATTTCCTCCAGGCCAAGTTCGATCTCGACGAGCGCAGCCTCGCGCGCGATGTGCGCGCAGCTTTCTGGCAAGCCTTGCGACGCCTGCCGAGCATCGACTGCCTCGACGTGGGTGCCGGCAGCGGAGCGACCGCTCGGCGCCTGTTGAACGGCGGCCTGGACTCGCCGCTGTCGCTGACCTTGCTCGACCGCGATTCCGCGCTGCTCGAGCTCGCCCGCGAGTCCACCGAACGACGTCTGCGTGAGCTCACTGGCGAGGGCATCGAAGCTCATCAGCGCACGTTCGGCGGGCAGCCTCGAGGCGAAGCTGCGTCGATCCACTTCGTGACCGCCGACCTGAACGAATATCGGCCCGCTCGGCGCTTCGATGTCATCACCGCGCATGCTTTTCTCGACATCGTGCCGCTGCCGAGGACGCTCCGGTGCTTCGCCGCCTGGCTGCGCCCCGGTGGCTATCTTTACGCGACGCTCGCCTATGACGGCGACACCTCGCTGCTGCCGGCGTTCGAGGACTCGGCCTTCGAGGACGCGCTGCTTGCGCATTACGATGACACGATGGAGCACAGGCGCGTGGACGGCCTGCCGACCGGCGGCGCGCGCTGCGGCAGGCGCCTGTACCGGATGCTGCCCGACCACGGTTTCGAGATCCTGGCCTGCGGCAGCTCCGATTGGAACATCACGCCATCACACGGCCAGTACCGCGATGGCGACGCACTCTGCCTGCAGGCGCTGCTCGAGATGATCGACGCGGAAGCGCGACGCTCCGGGCAGTTCGATGCCGGCCGGCTCGATGACTGGCTCGAGGACCGGCTGCGGCTGCTGCGCC
>CALLYQ010000034.1 GCA_937858875.1 uncultured Lautropia sp.
TCGAAGAAGGCGCCGCCGCGGCCGCACGGCCGAGCGCGATCATGGCCGGCTTTGCCGCCACGCTGAGCGAGGCCGACATGCGCAACGTCTCGGCGTACTACGCGTCTCAGACGCTGCAGCCAGCCACCGCCCAGGACAAGGAAAGCGTCGAACTCGGCCAGCGCATCTATCGCGCCGGCATTGCCGACAAGGGCGTTGCCGCCTGTGCCGGCTGCCACGGGCCGACCGGTTCGGGCATTCCGTCGCAGTACCCGCGCGTGCAGGGGCAGTTCGGCGAATACACGGAAACGCAGCTCGTCGCCTTCCGGCAGGGCGAGCGGATGAACAGCGCCGAGATGACCGATATCGCGTCGCGGATGTCCGACCGCGAGATCAAGGCGGTTTCCGACTACATCGCCGGCCTGCGCTGAGCCGGCGCCGCGGCTCGGCCCGCGGCGCGCTCGTCTCCGGGCCATCGGCCCCGGCAGCCTGCGGTAAGGTGGCGGCAAGCGATGCGACTTCCCGATGAAGGAGCCCTGCCGCCATGCTGATCCGATCCAGGTCCGCGAACGAGGCGCTCGCCTCGGAGATCACGCCGAAGCGGCTGTACCTGCGGCGCCGCGAGTTGCTGCGCAGCGCCGCCGTCGGCGCCGCATGGCTCGGCGTTTCGCGCAGCGCCGCGGCGGCTTCCGGCATCGCGACCCCGTCGCGCGACGCGCCGTTGCCCGGTGCGCAGCCGCCTTCTGCCGGTGTCCGCACGCCACCGCCCGGCGAGGGCAGTGGCCAGTTGCTCGCAGCGGCGCCGAGCCCGCTGTCCACCGATGAGCCGCTGACCAGTTACCACGACGTCACCGGCTACAACAACTTCTACGAGTTCGGCACCGACAAGGACGACCCGCAGCGCCATGCGCACCGCATGAGCGTGCGGCCCTGGACCGTCGTCGTCGAAGGCGAGGTCGCGAAGGCGCGAATGTTCGGCATCGACGAGCTGCTGAAGCTCGCGCCGCTCGAAGAGCGCATCTACCGGCTGCGCTGCGTCGAAGGCTGGTCGATGGTGATCCCGTGGATCGGCTATCCGCTGTCGGCATTGATCCGGCAGGTCGAGCCGACCGGCAACGCCAGGTTCGTCGAGTTCGTCACGCACGCCGACGGCGAGCAGATGCCCGGCCTGTCGAGTCGCGTGCTCGCCTGGCCCTACGTCGAAGGGCTGCGGCTCGACGAGGCGATGCATCCGCTGACGCTGCTCGGGCTCGGCCTGTACGGCGACGTGCTGCCGAACCAGAACGGCGCGCCGGTGCGACTGGTCGTGCCGTGGAAATACGGCTTCAAGAGCAGCAAGTCGATCGTGCGGATCCGCTTCGTCGAGAAGCAGCCGATGACGGCATGGCGCCGCGCCGCACCGCACGAATACGGCTTCTATTCGAACGTGAATCCCGAGGTCGCTCATCCGCGCTGGTCGCAGGCGACCGAGCGCCGGATCGGCGAAGACGGTTTCTTCAGGCCGAAGCGGCCGACGCTGATGTTCAACGGCTACGCCGACCAGGTTGCCTCGCTGTACGCGGGGATGGATCTGCGCAAGAACTTCTGAAGTGCCCGCCTGGCTGAAACCGCTGCTCTTCGGGCTGGCGCTCGTGCCGCTCGCCCGTTTGTTCGTGCTCGGTTTCGCCGGTGGACTCGGCGCCAATCCGGTCGAGTTCGTCACGCGCTCGACCGGTACCTGGGCGCTGGTCATGCTGTGCATCACGCTGGCGGTCACGCCGCTGCGCCGCTTGTCCGGCTGGAACGCGCTGGTCCGGCTGCGCCGGATGTTCGGCCTGTTCGCGTTCTTCTACGCGTGCCTGCACTTCGCGATCTTCGTCTGGCTCGAACACTGGTTCGACCTGGGTGCGATGCTCATGGACGTGTTCGAGCGTCCGTTCGTCACGGTCGGATTCCTCGCGCTGCTGCTGATGGTGCCGCTGGCCGCGACCTCGACCAAGGCGATGATCCGGCGGCTCGGGCGCAACTGGCAGGTGCTGCACCGGCTGATCTACGTGATCGCGCCGATGGTCGTCCTGCATTTCTGGTGGCACAAGGCCGGCAAGAACGACTTCGTCGAGCCGGCGATCTATGGGCTGGTCGTCGCGGGACTGCTGCTTGCTCGGCTCGTGCCCGTGCGGCGCAGCAGGGCGCCGCCGTCGCCCCTGTCCACTGTCCGCGGATCGCACGATTGAAGACCTCCAGCACCACCAGGCCGTCCTCCCTTCCGGCCGCCGTGCGACGAACGCTTCGTGGAACCTTCGGCATCACGCAGTTGCGCGACGGCCAGCAGGAGGTCATCGCGCGGATGCTCGACGGGCAGGACACGCTTGCGATCATGCCGACCGGCTCGGGCAAGTCGCTGTGCTACCAGGTGCCGGCCGTGCATCGCCGGGGTTTGACGGTCGTCGTTTCGCCGCTGATCTCGCTGATGAAGGACCAGGCCGACGCGCTCGACGAACTCGGCATCGCGGCCGTGCAACTCAACAGCGCGCAAGCCGAGCGCGAGCAGCAGGCATCGATGCAATGGCTCGCCGAGGCGTCTCGGGGCATCGTCTTCGTCACGCCGGAGCGCCTGTCCGATCCCGAGTTCATCGCCGCTCTGGCAGGCAGGCCGCTGGCACAGTTCGTCGTCGACGAAGCGCACTGCGTATCGCAGTGGGGGCACGACTTCAGGCCGGCCTTCCTCGAGATCGGCGCGGCGCTGCGGCAGCTCGGCGATCCGCCGCTGCTCGCGCTGACCGCCACCGCCGGAGCCGACGTCGTCGACGACATCCGCCGCCAGCTCGGACGGCCGCGGATGCCGGTGATCAACACCGGGACCTACCGGCCGAACCTGCGAATGCAGGTGGTGCAGGTGGTCAGCGACGAGGAGA
This sequence comes from uncultured Lautropia sp., assembly GCA_937858875.1. GTDB lineage: Bacteria > Pseudomonadota > Gammaproteobacteria > Burkholderiales > Burkholderiaceae_E > Zeimonas. The sequence continues at coordinate 2,874 of CALLYQ010000034.1, forward strand.
AGGTCGAGAGGCTTCTGAAGGCACTGGCGACGGCGACGGGCTCGGGGATCGTCTACACGGCCACCGTGAAAAGCTGCGTCGCCGTGCACGAGCAACTGCTTGCCGCCGGCCATTGCGCCACGATCTACCACGGCCGCCTCGGGGCCGCCGAGCGCAACGCGAACCAGGACCGGTTCATGGACGGCGACGCACGGGTGATGGTCGCGACCAACGCTTTCGGCATGGGCATCGACAAGCCCGATATCCGCTTCGTGCTCCATTATCAGTTGCCGGGCAATCTGGAGGCGTACTACCAGGAGGCGGGGCGTGCCGGGCGCGACGGCGAACCGGCCGACTGCGGCCTGCTGTTCTACCGCAAGGACCGGCAGGTGCAGCAGTTCTTTCTCGCACGCCGGTATCCGACCGCCGAGGACCTGGGAAGCGTCTACCGCGCGCTGCGGGAGTCGGGCGATGAAGCGGTCTCGGCCGCGGAGCTGCGCAAGCGCGTTCCGGGGCTGTCGGGCAACCGCATCGCTGTGGCATTGAAGCTGCTGCGCGACGGCGCTCTCGCGCGCGCCGACCGCCGCAGGCGCTGGAAAGTCGCTGCCGGTCGTGCTGGCGACCAGAGGACGCTCGCCGCACTCGCGATCACCTACGAGGAAAAAGCCGAACGCGATCGCGCCGGTCTCGAACGCATGGTGTTCTACGCGCAGACCGGATTCTGCCGCTGGCGCGTGCTGCTCGAGCACTTCGATGAACTGCTGCCCGCCGACAGGGAACGATGCGGGCATTGCGACAACTGCCTGCGGGCTGCCCGCGAGGAGGTCAAAGCCGCTGAAGCCGCCGTGGCGGCCGAAGCAGCAGGGCAGGCGCCTTCACCAGCCCTGCCAGCCACGCCGGAGCCGATCGAAGCGCCATTCAAGCCGGGTGACGAGGTCCGAGTGCCGCGCTACGGCTCGGGTGCGGTCGACGCCGTGGCTGGCGACGAAGTGACCGTCGTGTTCCCCGACAGCAGCAAGCGGACGTTTGTAAGCGCCTACGTCGAGGCGCGCTGAGGCTTATCCGGGCAGCCGCCGTTCCAGCGCGAACAGCTCTTCGACGCGTTCGCGCTCTCTCACCAGATGCACGCGATCGCCGTCGACCAGCACCTCGGCGCCTCGCGCGCGGCTGTTGTAGTTCGAACTCATCGCCATGCCATAGGCGCCCGCCGACATCAGTGCCAGCAGGTCGCCCTCGGCCAGCGCGAGTTCGCGACCGCGCGCGAGCCAGTCGCCGGACTCGCAGACGGGCCCGACCAGGTCCCAGACGGCAGTCTCGGCGTGCGGCGTCGAATCGACCGGCCGCACCTGATGCCAGGCTTCGTAGAGCGCCGGGCGCATCAGGTCGTTCATCGCCGCGTCGATGATCGCGAAGCGGCGGTCGCCGTTGTGCTTCAGGTATTCGACGCGCGTCAGCAGCACGCCGGCGTTGCCGACGATCGAGCGGCCGAACTCGAACAGCAGCTCGAGTTCGTCGCCGCGCGGATGCCGGTCGAGACGCTCGAACACGGCCTGCAGCAGCGCGCTGCGCGACGGCGGCGTTTCTTCGTCGTAGCGGATGCCGAGGCCGCCGCCGAGGTCGATGTGTTCGAGCCTGATTCCGGCCCTGTCGAGCGCGTCGACCAGTTCGAGGATCTTGTCGAGCGCCGCGAGAAAGGGCGCGAGCGTCGTGATCTGAGAGCCGATATGGCAGTCGATGCCCGTGACCTCGATGTTGGGCAGCGAGGCGGCGATCCGGTAGATCCGCAGCGCCTGGTCGTGCGGGATGCCGAACTTGCTTTCGCGCAGCCCGGTCGAGATGTACGGATGCGTGCCCGGGTCGACGTCGGGGTTGACGCGCAGCGAAACCGGCGCCCGCCGGCCGAGGCTGCCGGCAACTTCGTCGAGCCGCTGCAGCTCGCTCTCCGATTCGACGTTGAAGCAGCGCACGCCGGCCTCGAGCGCAAGACGCATCTCGTCGCGCTGCTTGCCCACGCCGGAGAAGACCACGCGCGAGGCGTCGCCGCCGGCCGCGAGCACGCGCTTCAGCTCGCCGCCCGAGACGATGTCGAAGCCGGCGCCTCGGCGCGCGAGCAGGTCGAGGATCGCGAGGTTCGAGTTGGCCTTCATCGCATAGCAGACCAGCACGCGGCGGCCGACCGCCGCCGTGGCGAACTCGTCCCAGGCGCGCTCGATCGCCGCTTTCGAGTAGACCCAGGTCGGGGTCCCGAAGCGCTCGGCAATCTCGGCGAGCGGAACATCCTCGGCCAGCAGCTGCCGGTCGCGATACTGGAATGCATCCATGGTCAGGGCTCAGGAAAGGCGAGCGTGGAAGAGGGAAGGCGCGAACGTACGCGGCACCTGCGATTCGGCCGGGCGCTGTTTTTCTGGTGCGGGCCGCTCGGGCAGGTACAGCGGTCCGCGCATGCCACAACCGGCGAGCAGCGCGCTCGCCGATAGCGCAAGCAGCGCGAGCCGCGGGGGGGCGGACCGCGGCCGGCCGGTGGCCGGCGCTTGACCGGTGGCCGGGGTTTTCATCGCAGCGTTTGCCTGCTTCATCGGCTTCAGAACACCTGGTCACGAACCCGGTCGACGTTCTCGCCGGAGGCGAGCCCGCCCTCGGCGACGCCGATCGATGCGATTCCCTGGCCGGGCTGCATCTCCGAGTAATAGTATTCGCCGGCGACCTGGACGACGCCCGGTGGCGGCTCGCTCGGCTGCTCGGGGACGCCGCGCAGTGCGCTGGCCATGTAGTCGATCCAGATCGGCAACGCGAGGCCGCCGCCGGTCTCGCGGTCGCCGAGCTTGCGCGGCTGGTCGAAGCCGACCCAGGCGACGGCCGCGAGGCTCTTCTGGTAGCCGACGAACCAGGCGTCGTGCGAGTCGTTCGTCGTGCCGGTCTTGCCGCCGATGTCGCTGCGCTTCAATGCATTGCGCGCCCGGGTGGCCGTTCCCGAGCGCACGACGCCGCGCAGCATGCTGTCCATCAGGAACGCGTTGCGCGCGTCGATCGCGCGCTGCGACTCGTCGCCCGCTTGCGGCGGGTGCGCCTTGGCGAGCACGCGTCCGGCGCTGTCGGTAATGCGCTCGATCAGGTAGGGCTGGACACGGTAGCCGCCATTGGCGAACACCGAGATGCCGCCGACCATCTGCAGCGGCGTGACCGAACCGGCGCCCAGCGCCATCGTCAGGAAGGCAGGGTGGCGGGCCGCGTCGAAGCCGAAGCGCGTGATGTAGTCCTGTGCGTATTGCGGGCCGATCTCGTCGATGATGCGGATCGAGACCATGTTCTTCGAGCGCGCCAGCGCATTGCGCATCGACAGCGGGCCGTCGTAGCGCGAGTCGTAGTTCTTCGGATCCCAGAGCTGGCCGCCGGTGCGTTCGGGATCGATCGTGACCGGCGCGTCGTTGATGATCGTGCTCGTCATCAGGCCCTTTTCGAGCGCCGCCGAATAGACGAAGGGCTTGAAGGCCGAACCGGGCTGGCGCCAGGCCTGCGTGACGCGGTTGAACTTGTTGCGCGAGAAGTCGAAGCCGCCGACCAGCGCGCGGATCGCACCGTCGCGGGTGACCGCCGAAACCAGCGCGGCCTGGACTTCGGGCAGCTGCGTGATCTCCCATTCCTTCTTCGCGTTCTGCGCGATCCGCACGACGGCGCCGCGTCGCAGCTTCTGCGCGGCCGGCGCCTTGTCGGTGAGCGCGCGCGCGACGAAACGCAGGTTCTTCTGCGGGATCGTGATCGTTTCGCCGCCCCGTCCGCGCGTGACGACGACGGCCTTCGGCGACGCTTCCAGCACGACGGCGGCGAACAGGTCTTCGATGTCGACCGCTTCGGTGATCGCGGCATCGATCTGGTCGGCTGCGCGCGCTTCGTCGGCGGCAATCTCGACGAAGCGTTCCGGGCCGCGGTAGCCGTGACGCCGGTCGTATTCGAAGATGCCCTTGCGCAAGGCTGCGTTGGCGGCCTTCTGGTCTTCGGTGAGGATCGTCGTGTAGATCTGCAGGCCCGAGACGTAGGTCTGTTCGCGGTAGAGCTCCCAGGCGAGCATCCGTGCGAGTTCGGCGACGTAGGGCGCCTCGAGCTCGTAGCCGGTCTCGGCCTGCGCGAACTGCAGCTTCTCTTCGAGCGCCGCCTTGTACTCGGCTTCGTCGAGGAAACCCGCCTCGTACATGCGGCGCAGGATCCAGCGCTGACGCTCGGTGGCACGGTTCGGATTGACCAGCGGGTTGTAGCGCGACGGCGCTTTCGGCAGGCCGGCCAGCATCGCCGCCTCGGCCGCCGAGATCTTCGCCAGCGGCTTGCCGAAATAGGTTTGCGAAGCGGCGGCGAAGCCGTAGGCGCGCTTGCCGAGGAAGATCTGATTCAGGTAGAGCTCGAGGATCTGCTCCTTGCTCAGGCTCTCTTCGATCCGGAAGGCCAGCAGGATCTCGATGATCTTGCGCGTGTACGTGCGCTCGGGCGACAGGAAGAACTCGCGCGCAAGCTGCATCGTCAGCGTGCTGGCGCCCTGCTCGGTGCCGCCGGCCAGCAGGTTGGCGAGCGCTGCGCGCCCGACGCCGACCAGGTCGACGCCCGGGTGCTCGAAGAAACGCGAATCCTCGGCGGCGAGTACCGCGTCCTTCATGTTCTGCGGCACGTCTTCGATGCGCACGAAGGTGCGGCGTTCCTCGCCGAACTCGCCGATCAGGATGCCGTCGGCCGTGTAGACGCGCAGCGGAATGCGTGGCCGGTAATCGATCATCGCGTCGAGCGGCGGCAGCCGGTCGTTGGCCAGCAGCAGCGCGAGCACGGCGACGAGCAGCACCGAGACGGCCGCCGTGACCGGAATCGCGAGCACGGTCAGCGCGACGAGCAGCCAGTTGCGCGACTTTTTCGAGCGACGCGGGGTTTTGGCGGGTTTTCGGCTCATGCAAAGGGCACGGCCGCTGGCCTGCAGCGGCCGTTGCAGCGGGGGTCCCGGAATTATACGGGGCGCCGCGGCATCGCAGCGATCGACCCGCGCCGAAAGGCCTTCATCTGTGGCCTTTCAGCCTCGCGCAGACGGCCTTTCGAGCCCGCGCAGGCCGGCTTCGCGGCCGCGGCGCGACAAGGTCTGCCGGATGGTCGATGCCGTGCGACGGAAGGGGGGCGGCCCAGGCGCGCTGACTGTCGAATCGCTTTACATTAAATCGCGGCTGTTGCCATCGCCGGAGCAGGACGCGGGGATGCCGATCCAAGCCTGAGCGCAACACCAAAAAAACCATCTGAAGCGGGGCAAACAGTGGCCTTGAGTTTTCCGAGTCTGACGCGACGGGCGCCGGCCTCATTGGTGGGAATCGACCTGAGCGCGGCAAGCGTCAAGGTCGTCGAACTGTCGCCCGGCCAGAAGTCGCGATTTCGCCTCGAGCGCTACGCGATCGAGCCGGTCGAGCGCGGCGCGATCGTCGAAGGCAACATCGACCGGTCGGAGCCGGTGGTCGATGCGCTGAACCGGGCGCTGCGCCGCTGCGGTTCGCGGGCCAGGGAAGCGGCGCTCGCATTGCCGGCAGCCGCGGTGATCACGAAGAAGATCATGCTGCCGGCCGGCCTGCGCGAAGAGGACTACGAGCTGCAGGTCGAGGCCGAGGCCAGCCAGTACATCCCGTTCCCGATCGACGAGGTCAATCTCGACTTCCAGGTGCTCGGTCCGTCGGCCGGCTCCGAGGACGAGGTCGACGTGCTGCTTGCGGCCTCGCGCAAGGAGAAGGTCGACGACCGCGTGGCGATCGCCGAAACGGTCGGGCTCAAGGCGGTCGTCATGGACGTCGAGCCCTGGTCGCTGCGCGCGGCGCTCGACCATGCGACCTCGCTGATGCCCGACGGTGGGCAGGGCAAGATCATCGCGGTCTTCTCGATCGGCCAGACCGTCACGAGCCTGACCGTCGTGCTCAACGAGCAGACGATCTTCGAGCGCGAACAGGGCTTCGGTGGCCAGTACCTGACGCAGGAACTGGTGCGCGTCTACGGGCTGACGCCCGAAGAGGCCGAGACGCGCAAGTGCTCGGGCGACCTGCCCGACAACTATGCGGGCGAACTGGCGCTGCCGTTCGCCGAGCAGGGCGCGACCGACATCGGACGGGCGCTGCAGTTCTTCTTCACTTCGACGCCGTATACGCGTGTCGACCAGATCCTGCTGGCCGGCGGCTCGGCGGTCGTGCCCGGCTTCGTCGACGCGGTAGCCCGGCGCACGCAGGTGCCGACGGCGCTGCTCAACCCGTTCCAGGGCATGGAACTGTCCGACTCGGTGCGCGAGCGGCAGCTGCGCAACGACGCGCCAGCGCTGCTGGTGGCGACCGGTCTTGCAATGCGCAGGTTCGACGCATGAACACCAGGATCAACCTTCTGCCGCATCGCGAGATGCGGCGCGAGCGCCGCAAGAAGGATTTCGTCGGCCTGATGGCGCTGACGGGGATCCTCGCGGCGGGCGCTGCGTTCGCCGTTGCGCTCGTCATCGACCAGCGGATCGACTCGCAGCGCGCGCGCAACGAATTCATCCGCGCCGAGAACGTGAAGCTCGACGAGCAGATCAAGGAAATCGCCACGCTGCGTGCCGAGATCGATGCACTGCGTGCGCGGCAGGAAGCGGTCGAGACGCTGCAGGCGAACCGCACGATCCCGGTGCACCTGTTCGACGAGCTCGTCACGCAGCTGCCCGAGGGTTCGTTCCTGAAGAACCTGAAGCAGGACGAGCGCAAGGTCACGCTGGTCGGGCTCGCGCAGTCCAACGAGCGGATCTCGGACCTGCTGCGCGCACTGGCCAACGATTCGCCGTGGCTCGAGCGGCCCGAGCTCGTCGAGATCAAGGCGGTGCCGCTGGCGAACCAGCAGGCGGGCAAGCCTGATCCGCGCGGGCAGGCCGAAGTGCGCCGCGTCTACGAGTTTTCGATGAACGCGCTGGTCAAGGGCCGGGTCGAGCCGGAAACGGGCACCGGGTCCGGCGCGACGCGGCAGGCGGGCGGCGGCAAGCCCGCCGTCGTCGCCACGGCAGCGAGGAACTGAGCTCATGGCCAGCTTCAATCCGAAGATCGATCTTTCGGCGATCGCCATGCAGTTCGAAGGACTGCGCGGACGTCACCCGGGGCTGTGGCCTGCACTGCCGAGAGGGGCGCTGCTGGCGGCAATCGTCGCCGCCGTGCTGGCCGGTGCCTGGGCGCTGCAGTGGAAGGGGCAGCTCGAGGACCTCGAACGGCGCCGCGCCGAAGAACAGCAGCTGCGCAGCCAGTTCGTCGACAAGATGAAACAGGCGGTGAACCTGCCGGTGCTGCGGCAGCAGAAGGAGCAGGTCATGCAGTACGTGCACCAGCTCGAGAAGCAGTTGCCGAGCAAGGCCGAGATGGATGCGCTGCTGTCGGACATCAACCAGGCCGGTGTCGGCCGCGGGCTGCAGTTCGAGCTGTTCAAGCCGGGTCAGGTCGTCGCGCGCGACTACTACGTCGAGCTGCCGATCAGCGTGCGGCTGACCGGCAACTATCACGACTTCGCGTCGTTCACCAGCGACGTCGCGAACCTGCCGCGGATCGTCACGCTGCACGACGTGCGGATCAGCACGCCGGATCGCCAGCCCAGCGGCGCCGGCGCCGTGCGGCCGGGCGGGCCGCTGGTCATGGAGGCCACGGCCAAGACCTTCCGCTATCTCGATCCCGAAGAGGTCGCGGAACAGCGGCGCAAGACGGCCGCGGCGCAGCAGGGCGCCAAGGGGGCGAAGAAGTGAAGGCGACGACAAACCAGTGCGCAGCCCTGCTGGCCGCAATGGCCGCGACGATGCTGCTGGCTGGCTGCGGCGAAGACCGGGCCGAACTGCAGGCCTGGATGAACGAGGTGCGCTCCACGGCCCAGCCGATCCGGCAGAAGATCGAGGAGCCCAAGCGCTTCGAGCCTTTCCGTTACGAGCGCAGCAGCGACAACGACCCGTTCGCGCAGACGCGGCTGGCCGGACTCGCGCTCGAACTGCACGAGCAGCCGCGTCGCGGCACGCTGCAGCCCGACCTGCGCCGCCCGCGCGAGCTGCTCGAGAGCTATCCGCTCGACACCATCCGGATGGTCGGCCACCTGGCCAACGGGCAGAACAACTTCGCCTTGCTGCAGGTCGACGACATGGTTCACCAGGCGCGCGTCGGCCAGCACGCGGGGCAGGACTTCGGCGTGATCACACGCATCGACGAATCGGAAGTTCGATTGAGAGAACTGGTACAGGACGCCGCCGGCGACTGGGTCCAGCGCGAAACGACCTTGCGTCTGCAAGAGGGGAGCAAATGAATCCGTTCACCGGCAGCCTGGCACGCGCCGCCGCCCGCAGCAGGGCCGCGGTCGCCGGTGCCTGCGTCCTGATCCTTCTGGCCGGCGCACCGGCGGCGTTCGCGCAATCCAACGCGATCGAATCGGTCAGCAGCGTACAGCAGGGCACCTCGACCTACCTGCGCATCAAGATGAAGTCGGCACCCGGCGAGGTGCCGGCCGGTTTCTCGATCGCCAATCCGCCGCGGCTCGTGCTCGATCTCGTCGATACGAGCAACGCTTCGGGCAGCAACACGATCGAACTGCCTCAGGGCGACGTGCGCAGCGTTTCGATCGTGCAGTCGGGACAGCGCTCGCGCGTCGTGCTGAACCTGAAGCGCCCGCTAGTGCATTCGACGCGCATCGACGGCGACACGCTGCTCGTGGCGCTCGAACCCGCCGCTGCCGCGGCTGCCGGCGCACCGGCGCCGTCGGCCTACAGCTTCCCGAAGGCTGCGGCGGCCGGCGGCCAGGCGCTGCGCGATATCGACTTTCGTAGCGGTCCCGGCGGCGAAGGCCGGGTCGTCGTCGATCTGTCCGACAGCGGCATCGGCGTCGACGTGCGCCAGAAGGGATCGACGATCATCGTCGACTTCCTGAACGCCCAACTGCCCGATTCGCTGCGCCGTCTGTTCGACGTCGGCGACTTCGGCACGCCGGTGCGCGCGGTGCGCGCGTTCCAGCAGGGCGACAACGCGCGGCTGGTGATCGAGCCGAGCGGCGACTGGGAGCACAACGCCTACCAGAGCGACCGCCAGTTCGTCGTCGAGGTCAAGGCGGTGCGCGAGGACCTGTCGCGCATGGCCGGAATCCAGCCGCGCTACACCGGCGACCGGCTGTCGCTGAACTTCCAGAACGTCGAGATCCGTGCGCTGCTGCAGGTGATCGCCGACTTCACGAACCTGAACATCGTGACCAGCGACTCGGTCTCGGGCAGCCTGACGCTGCGGCTCAAGGACGTGCCCTGGGACCAGGCGCTGGACATCGTGCTGCAGTCCAAGGGGCTGGACATGCGGCGCAACGGCAACGTGATCATGGTGGCGCCGCGCGACGAACTCGCGGCCAAGGAGAAGCTCGAACTCGAGGCGCGCCAGGAGATCGCCAAGATCGAGCCGGTGCGCACCGAGACCTTCCAGCTGAACTACCAGAAGGCCGAGGAAGTCCGCAAGCTGCTCGGCGACGACAAGCAGCGGATCCTGACCTCGCAGGGCAGCGTCGTCATCGACGAGCGCACGAACAAGGTCTTCGTGCAGGACACCGTCGCCGGGCTCGAGGCGGTGCGCAAGGTGATCGAGCAGATCGACATCCCGGTGCGCCAGGTGCTGATCGAGGCGCGCATCGTCGAGGCCGACGATCGCTTCACGCGCAACCTCGGCGTCAAGCTCGGATACAACGACCTGCGCTCGACCGTCTATCGCACGGTCACCGATCCGAGCACCGGCAACGCGATCAACGTGCCGGTCTACGGCGCCGGTTCGCGGATCGGCGGGCAGTACGCGACGATCTCGGGCAACCTGAGCGGCGTCGCCGACCTGTCGTCGCAGCTGGGCAGCGACCTGGCGGGCACCAATGCGCAGGGGCTCGGCCGGCTGACCGCGCTCGACAACACGAACTTCATCAACCTGCCAGCGGCCGCGATCTCGGGTTCGAACCCGGCGACCTTCGCGATCAGCCTGTTCGGCTCGAGCCTGACGCGCTTCCTGAACCTCGAGCTGTCGGCGCTCGAAGCCGACAACCGCGGCAAGGTCGTGTCGAGCCCGCGCGTGCTGACGGCCGATCAGCGCACCGCGATCATCGAGCAGGGCAAGGAGATCCCGTACCAGCAGGCCACCAGCAGCGGCGCGACCTCGGTCGAGTTCAAGAAGGCGGTGCTCAAGCTCGAGGTCACGCCGCAGATCACGCCCGAGGGCAGCGTGATCATGGCCGTGAAGGTCAGCCGCGACAACCCGGCCGAGGTGCTGGCCAGCGGCGTGGCGATCGACACGCGGCGCATCGAGACACAGGTGCTCGTCGAGAACGGCGGCACCGTCGTCATCGGCGGCATCTACGAGCAGATCGAACGCAACCAGACCAACAAGGTGCCGCTGCTCGGCGACCTGCCGATCGTCGGCAATGCGTTCAAGAACAACACGCGGACCAACGATCGCAGCGAACTGCTGGTGTTCCTGACGCCGCGGGTGGTGACGGACGTGGCGATGGCGCGGTGAACGCCGACTCGCCGGTGGTCCGATCGAATAGCAGCGGGTTTCCCGAATCAGACATGGAAAGGAAGAACCATAAAATGACGTTCGAACACATCCAGCGCGTGCTTGGCTGGCTGATGGCCTGCGGGCTCGCGCTGGCGGTCGCGGCCTGCGGAGGGGGGAGTGGTGCAGGCGCCGGTGGCGCAGGCGACCTGGTCGGTGCGGGCCCCACGGCCGCACAGATCATCGCCACGGCGAGTTCGCCCTCGCTGGCTTCGGACGGCTCCGGTTCGGTCACGATCACCGCGGTGGTCAAGGATGCCGACAACCGGACGATGGCCAACCAGCCGATCAGCTTCGGCACGGCCGATGCCGGTGCGCAGCTGAGCATCGGTGGCAACGCGACCGATGACAACGGCACGGCAAGCGCAACGCTTCTGATCACGAACAAGGCGAACCGGGTGATCCCGGTCACCGTGACGAGCGGCACGCTGTCGAGCTCGGTGGCGATCGACGTGGTCGGCACGGCGATCACGCTGAGCGGGCCGTCGAGCATCGTGCTCGGCGCACCGACCTCGTACACAGTCACGCTGCGCGATTCGGGCGGCGCGGCGATCGGCAATGCCGCGGTGTCGGCTTCGTCGGTAGCGGGCAACGCGATTTCCCCGGCCTCCATCACCACCGACTCCGCCGGCCAGGCGACCTTGTCGCTGACCGGCGCGCAGCCGGGCCAGGACAGGCTGACCGTCAGCGCGCTTGGCGCGAGCGCGGTCCAGGAACTGGCCGTATCGGGCACGCAGATCAGCTTCTCGTCGCCGGTCGCCGGGGCCGAAGTCGACGTCGGATCGTCGCAGGTCGTGCAGGTCACCTTCGTCGAGAACGGTGTTGCCCAGGTCGGAGTGCCGGTCAACTTCTCGGCGACCCGCGGTACGCTGAGTTCGGCTTCGGCCACGACGAACGGCTCGGGTGTCGCCGAAGTCACGATCACCAGCGCAACCGCCGGCATCTCGACGATCTCGGCGACCGTCGGCAGCGTGGTCAGCGGCCAGCGGATCGAGTTCGTGTCCAGAACGCCGAACAAGATCTCGTTGCGCGCCAGCCCGCCGAACGTGCCGGTCAACCTCTCGTCCGGCGGCACCAGCTCGAGCCAGCTGATCGCCGTGGTTCGCGACGCCGCCGACAACCCGGTCAAGGGAAAGCAGGTCTACTTCACGACCCCGACGGATCCGAGCAACGGGCGCATCGAGCCCGGCTTCGCGATGACCGACAGCTCCGGCGTGGCCTCGGTGGCCTTCTTCCCGGGAGCCAACTCGACCGGAAACAACCAGATCGTGGCGCGTGCCTACATTCCGGGCACCGGCTTGCAGGCCGACACCACCTTGACCGCGATGGCCCAGGCCCTGTTCGTGCGGGCCGGTACCGGCAACGAGATCACGAAGGCCAGTGCGACGACGAACGAGATGCCGTGGACCGCGCGGGTCACCGACGCCAGCGGCAGCGCGGTTTCTGGCGCGACAGTGCAGGCCTCGGTGGTCGGCGTGCGCTTCCTGAAGGGCAGCTACACCTGGCTCGGCAACAGCTGGATGCGGCACGGCCAGACCGCCAGCGATCCGCCGTTCGCATGCCTGAGCGAGGACACCAACGAGAACGGTCGAGTCGACATCGGCGAGGATCTCGATGGTGACGGCAAGCTCGAGCCGGTCGGCATCCCGTCGGTGGTCGTGTCCAACTCGAAGACCGACGCCAACGGTGAAGCGGCTCTCGCGGTGCGCTATGAGCGCGAGTACGGCGGCTGGGTCGAGGTGCGCCTGCGGGTCACGATCACGACGATCGCCGGGACCGAAGGCGTCGACGAGCGGACCTTCGTGCTGCCGGTGCTTTCCTCCGACCTGACCAACCAGAACGCCGCGCCGCCGGGAACGCCGTCGCCGTTCGGTCGCCTCGCCGATTGCTCGTTACCGGGCTGATATGCTCGGGGGCTGAATGACAGCCCCCGTCCCAAACGCGAATCAGCGCCATCCCCGCCCGATCATCCTCGTCGGCATGATGGGTTCGGGCAAGACCACGGTCGGGCGGCGCCTCGCGGCGCGGCTCGGCCGTGACTTCGTCGATGCCGACAAGGAGATCGAGGCGCGTTGCGGCGTGCCGGTCACGACGATCTTCGAACTCGA
>CALLYQ010000035.1 GCA_937858875.1 uncultured Lautropia sp.
CGGGGAGCGGTCCGACGGCCGCTTCTTTCAGGCCGCTCGCCGCTGCTGCCGCTGCGGCCACAGCTCGGCAATCCCGAGCCGGTTGGCGGCGCTGACCAGCGCCTTCAGCGAAGCATCCACGATGCTCTCGTCGATCCCGACTCCGAATCGCGTCGAGCCGGCGCAGGCCGCCTCGATGATGGCGATGGCGCGTGCATCGGAGCCGGCCCCGATCGAGCGCTCTTCGTAGGAATCCACGCGCAGCGGCAATCCGAGCGCGTTGACGGCGGCGTCGATCGGTCCGTTGCCGGTCCCGTGCAGCAGGTGGCGCTGGCCGCGGTGTTCGAGCACGAGCTCGATCCGGTGGCTGTTTTCGGTGTCTACGAGCCGGTGCGACAGCAGCCGGAGCTCGCGGTCTTCGCGCAGGTATTCGTCGGAAAACAATGTCCAGAGCTCGCTGGCCGAAACCTCGGTGCCATGGGCATCGGTATGGTCCTGGACCAGCGCGCTGAATTCGACCTGCAGCCGGCGCGGCATCGACAGCCCGTAGTGCCGCTCGAGCAGGAAGGCGATACCGCCCTTGCCCGACTGGCTGTTGACGCGAATCACCGACTCGTAGCTGCGCCCGAGGTCGGCGGGATCGATCGGCAGGTAGGGCACCTGCCACTGCGCGTCCGGCGCCTGCACGGCGAAACCCTTGCGGATCGCGTCCTGGTGGGAACCGGAGAAGGCCGTGAAGACGAGATCGCCGACATAAGGGTGGCGCGGGTGGATCGGCAGCTGGTTGCAGTGCTCGACGCTGCGCGCGACTGCGTTGATGTCGGAGAAATCGAGTTCGGGGTCGACGCCCTGCGTGTACAGGTTCAAGGCCAGCGTGACGAGGTCGACGTTGCCGGTGCGCTCGCCGTTGCCGAACAGGCAGCCTTCGACGCGCTGCGCGCCGGCCATCACCGCCAGTTCGGCGGCAGCCACCGCCGTGCCCCGGTCGTTGTGCGGATGCACCGACAGGAGCACCGATTCGCGGTTCGGCAGATTGCGGTCCATCCATTCGATCTGGTCGGCGTAGACGTTCGGCGTCGCCGATTCGACCGTTGCCGGCAGGTTCAGGATCACCGGCCGCTCGGGCGAAGCGCCCCAGGCCTCCATGACCGCCGCGCAGACGTCGCGTGCGAATTCGAGCTCGGTCGTCGAGAAGACCTCGGGACTGTACTGGAAGCCCCATTGCGTCTGCGGGCGTGCCTCGAACAATTCACGCACGAGCTTCGTGCTGTCGACCGCCAGTTGCAGCACCTCGTCCTTCGACATGCCGAAGACCACCTCGCGGAAGACCGGTGCCGTCGCGTTGTACAGGTGCACGGTTGCGCGGCGCGCGCCTTCGAGCGATTCGACGGTCGTGCGGATCAGGTCTTCGCGGGCCTGCGTCAACACGCTGATCGTGACGTCTTCGGGGATCAGGTCCTGCTCGATCAGCATCCGCACGAAGTCGTAGTCGGTCTGCGAGGCCGACGGGAAACCGACCTCGATTTCCTTCATGCCGATGTCCACCAGCGTGCGGAACATCCGCAGCTTGCGTTCGCCGTCCATCGGCTCGAACAAGGCCTGGTTGCCGTCGCGCAGGTCGGTCGACAACCAGCGCGGCGCGCGATCGATGGTGCGCGACGGCCAGCGGCGGTCGGGCAGGTCGATCGTCGGGAACGGTCGATACTTGCCGGCGGGATAGGTTTTCATGACTGGATGCTCCATGGGGTTGCGTCGATTCTGGCGATCGACTCGTGGAGCAAGGCAGATGCAGACCGGCAACCCACCGTGCCCCTCGATTCGATCGGGGGCCGGGTCGGTCGGGGTTGCTTGGGAGGAGGACTACTCGTTTCGCGCAGGCACCAGCAAACCCCGACCGCTGCCTAGGAGTAGCAGGGCGAGGCGAAGAAGGCTGGAATGCTGCAGGTGCGTCATGAGGAACGACTTTAGAGGCCGTTCCGCAGGCTTGTCAACCCGCAGGCACCCGCAGGCGCCTGCGACGCCGACTCGCCGGCAGACCTCAGGCCGGCATGGCGCTCGCACGATCGAGTGCGGCGACCGCCGATTCGGGTAGCGAGAGCGTCGCGGCCGCAAGCGTTTCGTCGAGCTGCGCAAGGCTCGTGGCGCTGACGATCGGGGCCGTGACCTGCGGTCGGGTCAGCAGCCAGGCCAGTGCGACCTGTGCCGGCGTGGCCTCCGACTGCGCGGCCACCTCGTCGAGCGCGGCCAGGATCGCCAGTCCGCGTTCGTTCAGGTAGTCCTTCGCGAAGCCGGCCCGTGCCTTGCCTTCGAAGTCGCGGGCTTCCCGATACTTTCCGCTGAGAAAGCCGCTGGCGAGGGCGAAATAGCAGACGACGCCGAGTTCGTTGTCGCCGGCCACGCGCGCGAGCGACGATTCGAAGTCGCCCCGGTCGTACAGGTTGTAGCGCGGTTGCAGCAGCTCATAGCGCGGCAGCCCGCGCTCCTTCGAGACCGATAGCGCCTGCTCGAGGCGCTCGGCGCCGTAGTTCGACGCGCCGATCGTGCGGACCTTGCCCGATTCGACCAGCCGGGCGAAGGCCGACAGCGTTTCGTCGAGCGGGGCATCGGCGTCGTCGACGTGCGCGAAGTAGACGTCGATGTAGTCGGTACGCAGGCGGCGCAGCGAGTCTTCGGCGGCGGCCTCGATGTTGGCCGCCGACAGGCCCTTGCGTGCCTCCAGCATGCCGACCTTGGTCATCAGTACGACGTCGTCGCGCCGCTTGCGCCGGGCGAGCCAGTTGCCGATCACGGTTTCGGACTCGCCGCCGGCATTGCCCGGCGCCCAGGCCGAGTAGACGTCGGCTGTATCGATCGTGTCGAAGCCGCGTTCGACGAAACGGTCGAGCAGCGCAAACGAGGTC
>CALLYQ010000036.1 GCA_937858875.1 uncultured Lautropia sp.
GTCAGGCCGGCAAGCACGAAGCCGGCTGCACTGCCGACGTCGAGCACGGTGCCTGGCACGAGATACGGTTCCAGCAGGGTTGCGTAACGGCGTCCGGCGTCGCGCCGGATCGTGGCTTCGGCCAGATAGTCGGGGTAGCCGGCGCCGCCTCCGAAAAAGTAGGCGTCACCGTAGGTCGAAGCGACATGATCCGGCTTTGCGCAGAAGGCGGTGAACTGATGGCTGCAGGCCGGACAGCACAGGATCGTGTAGCCGTCGACGTCGAACATCCGGCGCGCCGGGCTTCGGCATACCGGACAGGCCGATGCTGCTGCTCGGAGATCCTGGTCTGCTTCGGACATGTCGGGGTCCGTCCGTCGGGGCGCCGATGGCTTGCGTGCGCAACGAGCAGTTTAGGCTGGCTTGCAGTCGATTTCGGTTATTCTCGTCGCCGAGATAACGATCGACACGGAGACAACAAGCGTGCCCATCGACGCGATCGCCAATGTCGTGATCGGCGGCCTGCTGACCGGCCTCGTCTACGGCCTGATGGCACTCGGCCTGTCGGTGATCTATGGTGTCGTGCGCATCGTCAACTTCGCGCACGGCGAGATCATGACGCTGGCGATGTATGCAGCGGTGATGGCCTTCGCGCTGGCCGGCATCGACCCGCTGTGGATGCTGCTGCCGGTCGCCCTCGGTTTCTTCGGCCTTGGCTACGGGCTGCAGCGCGGGCTGATCAACCCGTTCATCGATCGCCCCGAGCATTCGCAATTCATCCTGCTGCTCGCGCTTGCGCTGGTGCTCGTGAACCTGATGCTGGTCGTGTTCGGCCCCGACGCACGCAATGTGCAGGTCGACTACGCGCTGGACTCGTACCTGATCGGCCCGCTGCTGATCGACAAGGTGCGCGTGATCTGTGCGGTGGTCGCGCTGCTGGCCTGCGCGCTGCTGTTCGCGATCTTCAGGTACACGGCCTTCGGCAAGGCGATCCGCGCCTGCGCCGACAACCTGCTCGGTGCCCAGGTGGTCGGGCTGAACGTGCGGCACCTGTACGCGCTGACTTTCGGCCTCGGCACGGCTTGCGTCGGCGTGGCCGGGTGCCTGCTGACCTTGCTGGTCGACGTGACGCCCGTCTCCGGGCCGGCCTACACGCTGCTGGCCTTCGTCATCGTCATCATCGGCGGGCTCGGTTCGATGGTCGGCGCGCTCGCAGGAGGCGTCTTGATCGGCGTGTCCGAGGCGGTTGCGGGCCTGCTGATCACGCCGTCGGCGAAGAGCATGATCTCGTTCGCGCTGCTGATCCTGGTGCTGGCATTCCGGCCGCAGGGCCTGTTCTCGGCCCGATGAGCGCCGGCCGCAACCTCGTCGAAGTGTTCACGAAGGCGCCGGCGCGCTCGCGCACCGCGCTGCTCGTGCTGCTTGCAGCTCTGCTGGTATTGCCGCTGGCGCTCGACCGCTACCTGCTGTCGGTGATGATCCTGATCCTGTACTTCGCCTACGTGGGTCAGGCCTGGAACATCATGATGGGCTTCTGCGGCCAATTGTCGATCGGCCATGCGCTGTTCGTCGGGCTCGGCGCCTACACGGCGGCGGCGCTCTTCCAGCATTTCGGCGTCGTGCCCTGGATCGGGATGCTCGCGGCGGTCGCGGTCTGCGTGGCGATGGCCTCGGTCATCGGCTGGCTCGCGTTCCGATTCGGCATCGGCGGCACCTACTTCGCGTTGCTGACGATTGCGTTTGCCGAGTTCACGCGCATCGGCTTCGATCACTTCGGCTGGGTCGGCGGCTCGGGCGGCTTCTTCCTGCGGGTCGTCCAGCAGGACCGCTTCGATCTGCTGAACCTGCGCGGCAACCCGCTGATGTTCTATTACCTGGCGCTCGGGCTGGCCGCGTTCGGCTTCGTCGTCTCGGCCTGGCTGCTGCGCGGCCGCCCCGGTTTCTACTTTCGCGCGATCCGCGACAACGAGGAGGCTGCGCGTGCCGCCGGCGTCGATGTCTTTCGCTACAAGATGCTCGCAGTGCAGGTGTCGGGCGGCCTGACCGCGCTGGCCGGCGTGTTCTTCGCCTTCTATTACAACAACCTGTTCCCCGAACAGATCTTCGGGATCGGGCGCTCGATCGAGATCATCCTCGCGCCGATCATCGGCGGCATCGGTACGCTGTTCGGGCCGATCCTCGGGGCCGCGGTGCTGACGTTGGCCTCCGAGGGCATCAACGAGGCGCTGTCGGCGTCGGGTTACGAAATTCCGGGCGTCAAGCAGATCCTCTATGGGCTGGCGCTCGGGCTGGCGATCATGTTCATGCCGCACGGCATCTGGCCGGTGATCGCGCGGCGACTGGGCTTCGGGCGCGGGAGCGACGGCGATGCCTGAGCGCGGTTCGAATTTCGGGCAGACGGCCGGGGCTGGAGTGCCGGGCCTGCGTGCGGGCGCGGCGCCGCCGGGATTGCGCGCGGGCGCTGCGGCACCGGGCGGGGGTTCCGGATCGACGCCGCTGCTTGCCGTCGCCGGCGTCTCGAAGCGCTTTCGCGGGCTGCTGGCCGTCTCGGACGCGTCGATCGACGTGCATCCCGGCGAGATCGTCGCGCTGATCGGCCCGAACGGTGCCGGCAAGACGACGCTGCTCAACCTCATCGCCGGTTCACTGGCGCCCGATACGGGCAGCGTGCGCTTCGGCGGCCGGGAGATGGCCGGCGAACGGGCCGATCGGGTCTGTGCCGCCGGCATCGGCCGCACCTTCCAGCTGGTCAAGCCCTTCGCCGACATGTCGGTGCTCGAGAACGCGATGGTCGGCGGCTTTCGCGGCACGGCCGATCGCGAGCGCGCCCGCGAGCGTGCGGCGCGCGCGCTGCAGTCGCTCGACATGTGGGCGCTGCGCGACCGGCCTGCGTCGAGCCTGACGCTGCCCGATCGCAAGCGCCTCGAGGTCGCCCGCGCGCTGGCGACCGAGCCGACGATGTTGCTGCTCGACGAGGTCATGGCCGGGCTGCGGCCGACCGAGACCGACCTGATGGTCGCGGCGTTCCGCAAACTCAACACCGAGCACGGGATCACGATCCTGTTGATCGAGCATGTGATGCGCGCCGTGATGGCGCTGGCTCAGCGCGTCTACGTGCTGCATCATGGCCAGATCATCGCGCAGGGCACGCCGCAGCAGGTCACGCGCGACCCGCGCGTGCTCGAGAGCTACCTCGGTACCGGGGCCGTGCAATGAGTGTGGCGCCGGCGGAACGCGGTTCCATCGTCGACGACAGCGCGCAAGCGCCCGGATCGTCTTCGGCGACGGGTACCGCCATGCTCGAGGTACGCGGCCTGTCGGTCTACTACGGCGACGCGCAGGCGCTCGATCGCGTCAGTCTCAGCGTAGGCGCCGGCGAGATCGTCGCGCTGATCGGCGCGAACGGCGCCGGCAAGACCTCGCTGATCCGGACGATCGCCGGCATCCTGAAGCCGCGCGAAGGCGAGATCGAGCTCGAAGGTCGGCCGATCGGAGGACTCGACAGCCATCGGGTCTGCGACCTCGGTGTCGGGCAGGTTGCCGAAGGCCGGCAGGTGTTTCCGTCGATGAGTGTGCTCGACAACCTGCGCATCGGCGGGATGCTGCCGCGCGCGCGCGCGACGGCCGGCCAGACGCTCGAGCGCGTGTTCGCGATGTTCCCGCGGCTCGCCGATCGCGCCGACCAGCTGGCCGGCACGCTGTCCGGCGGCGAGCAGCAGATGCTGGCGATCGGACGCTGCCTGATGGGCGCGCCGCGCCTGATCATGTTCGACGAACCTTCGCTCGGGCTCGCACCGACCGTCGTGGCCGAGGTGCTCGAAACGATCCGGCGGCTGCATGGCGAGAGGATGACGATCCTGCTGGTCGAACAGAACGTCGCGGCATCGCTCAAGCTCGCCGACCGCGGCTACGTGCTCGAGAACGGCAGGATCGTGCTCGAGGGCAGCGGCGAGGCCTTGGCCGACGACCCGCGCATCCGCGAAGCCTACCTCGGGCTCTGATCGGGACGGGTTCAACGAGCCCGGCGGGCTTGGCGGGCTCAGGGCGGCGCCCCCGGACTGGCCGGCCTCGTGCTTCGAGGGCGTCAAGCACTGTTCTAGAATCGGAGCTTTCGACCCCCGCGCAGCCCAGTCGCCGCGACCTTTCGCATCGCAGATGCAGCATTTGCTCCGATTCATGGCTCCGATGCTGGCACTCGTTGCCGCCGCAGCGATCGCCGGCGGTATCGCGAACGCTGCCCCGGCATCGCCCCGATTGCTGGAGCGAACGGACACGCACGTGGTCGCCAACGGCGATTCGCTGGCGGCGATCGCTTCGCGCTACGGCGTGCCGACGGATCTGATCGCCGCCGCGAACGGGCTCGATGCACGGGCTTCGATCGTTCC
>CALLYQ010000037.1 GCA_937858875.1 uncultured Lautropia sp.
CGTCGACGAAACGGAAGCCGGCGTTGTGCCGGTCGGTTTCGTGCTCGGGCCCGGGGTTGCCGAGGCCGACGATCAGCCGGATGCCGTTCATGAGCGCTGCATGTCTTCGGAGGGTCCTTGTTCGCGATCCGGCGACATTATCGGCGGTTCGAACTTGTAGCCGACGCCGTAGACCGAATGGATCAGTTCGCGCTCGGGTGCGACGTCGGCGATCTTGCGCCGCAGCTTCTTGACGTGGCTGTCGACGGTGCGGTCGGCGACGATCCTTTCGTCGCGGTACATCGCGTCCATCAGCTTGTCGCGCGAGAAGATCCGTCCGGGCTGGCTGCTCAGCACGCGCAGCAACTGGAATTCGACGGCCGTCAGGCCGAGGTCGCGACCGTCGAGCGTGGCGCGCCAGCCGGCTTCGTCGAGCACGAGGCCGGCGGCGGCCGCGTCGGACGAGGCGGCGTCTTCGCGCACGGGCCGCTCCCGGGTGCGGCGAAGCACGGCCTTGACCCGGGCCACGACCTCGCGCGGGCTGAACGGCTTGCAGATGTAGTCGTCGGCGCCGAGTTCTAGCCCGAGCAGCCGATCGATCTCGTCGACGCGTGCGGTCACCATGACGATCGCGGCATCGGAGAAGGTCTTCAGCGCCTTGCAGACCTCGAGGCCGCTCTTGCCGGGCAGCATCAGGTCGAGCAGCACCAGGTCGGCACCGTTCGCGCGCACCCAGTCTTCGACTTCGTCGCCGCGCGCGAGCCTGTGCGTGTCGAAGCCCTCCTTGAGCAGGTAGTCGCGCAGGATGTCGGCGATCTTGTCTTCGTCCTCGACGATCAGGATCCGTTCAGCCATCGTTTCCTCCAGCCAGCCGCGGCAGTTCGATGGTCCAGCGCAGGCCGCCGAGCGGGCTGGCAGACGCGCGCATCGTGCCTTCATGGGCCGTGACGATCGCGTCGGCGATGGCCAGTCCGAGACCGGAGCCGCCGCCGGCCCGCGAGCGCGAGCCATCGACGCGGAACAGCCGGTCGGACAGCCGCGGCAGGTCGGCGGCGTCGACGCCGGGCGCCGAATCTTCCCATGTCACGACGACGCGGTCGCCCTGCGCAGCCAGGGCAACGTGCAGCCGGCCCGGCGCATCGGTGTAGCGCAGCGTGTTCTGCAGCAGGTTCGCGAACACCTGCGTGAGCCGAGCGTCGTCGCCGAACACGTTCGTGCCCGGCGGCAGCTCGGCCTCGAGTGCCAGACCGCGGTCGGCGAGCAGCGCGCGCCTGGCCTGCAGCGTGTCGCCGATCAGTTCGCCGAGGTCGAGCGGCTCGCGACGGTAGTCGAGCGCACCGAGGTCCGACATCGACAGCAGGTGCAGGTCCTCGACGAGCCGCGTGAGCTGGCCGACTTCCTGCGCCAGCGAGGCGAGGCTGTCGGGGTCGAGCGGCCGTATGCCGTCCTGCAAGGCCTCGATCTCGGCGCGAAGCGAGGCGAGCGGCGTGCGCAGCTCGTGCGCGATGTCGGCGATCCACTGCTGGCGAGCCCGCCTTGCGGCCTCGAGCGAGTCGCCGAGGCGGTTGAAGTCGGCGGCCAGCTCGGCGAGTTCGTCGTGGCCGTCGACCCGCACCCGCGCGCCGTAGTCGCCTCGGATCAGTGCGGCCGCGCCGGCACCGAGCTGGCGGATCCGGCGCGTGAGCCACCAGGCCAGCAACGCACCGACGAGCAGGCCCGCGGCCACCATGCCGGCACCGATCGCCGCGTAGCGGCGCTGTTGCTGCGCGGAGAACAGCCGTTCGAGCGATTCGACCATCTGCAGCCGCGGCACGTAGCCGAGGTAGCCGACCGTGCGCCCGGCGACGTCGATCGGGCGCAGGATCGCCTCGCCGGCCATTTCTTCGCGCCCCACCAGCAGCGCGCGCTGCGCGTCGAACAGCATCAGTCGCGGATCGATCGTCAGCAGAGGATCGGCGCGAGCGCGGCTCGCGGCCGCGGGTGCCTGCTCGGTGATGGTGCCGGCCTGTTCGGCCCCGGCGCCCGGCCGTTCGGCCGGATCGCGTTCGGTCGCGGCGCCGGGACGTACCC
>CALLYQ010000038.1 GCA_937858875.1 uncultured Lautropia sp.
ACCGGCTCGGGCGCCGTGAAATCCGGCTCGCCGATGCTCATGTGGATCACCGGATGGCCGGCCGCCTCGAGCGCCGCGGCGCGTTTGGCGAGCTCCATCACGTGGAACGGATCGATCAGGCCGGTGCGGGCGGCCAGCGGATAGGGCAGGGGATCGGAGGAGACCGTGGGATTCATTCGAAAATAGTCATTCGGCGCGGACGACGCCCTCTGCGAACAGCGCATTGATGTCGTCGTCCGGATAGCCGAATTCTGCCAGCACCTCGCGTGTGTGTTCGCCGAGCATCGGCGCGCCGCGGCCGGTCTGCGCCGGCGTGTCGCCGACCTTCACCGGAAAGCCGATCGAGCGCGTGCGGCCGGCCCTCGGATACTCGACTTCGACGACCGCCAGTTCGATGACCTTCATGCCCTCGAGCGGGCCGGTGCGTGTCGGTGTGCTCATCGCGTCGTGAAAGGCATGATCGCGCCGCCGCTCGGGTAACGGCGGCGCGTGGGTGCAGGGCGGGACCCTGCGAGGTCCGGTCAGCGGCCGACGAATTCCGGCTTTTGCTTGGCCAGGAAGGCGCGGTAGCCGATCCGGAAATCCTCGGTGTCGAAGCAGTCGAAGCACTCGAGGTATTCGGCTTCGCTCAGCGGTTCGGCGCTGGCGAGCCGGCGCGCGAAGCGCTTGTGCCAGCGTGCGACCAGCGGCGCGCCGTCGGCGATCCGCTGCGCGGTTTCGCGGCATTCCTGCGCGACGCGCTCGTCGGGCACGACGCGGTTGACCAGCCGCTTGTCCTTCGCTTCGTTCGCGTCGAAGATCCGGCCTTCGAACAGGATCTCGAGCGCCACCGACGGACCGACCAAGCGGACCAGCGGTTCCATCTCGGGATAGGCCATGACGAGGCCGAGGTTCTTGATCGGCGCGCCGAAGCGGCTCGACTCGCCGCAGATGCGCATGTCGCACAGCGCGGCGATCTCGAGCCCGCCGCCGACGCAGATGCCGTGAATCTGCGCCAGCGTCGGGTGCCGGCAGTCGGCGATCGCACGCGCCGTCTCGTGCATGTCGTGGCCATAGCCGATCGCCTGCTCGCGGTTGGCGCGCTCGGTCTCGAACTCGGCGATGTCGTTGCCGGGCGAAAAGGCCTTTTCGCCGGCGCCGCGCAGGATCACGCAGCGCAGCGAATCCTCGGCCGACAGCCGGTCCATCGTCTGGCCGAGCAGTCGCCACATCGGCCGAGTCAGCGCGTTGAGCTTGGCCGGCCGGTTCAGCACGACGGTGGCGATCGGGCCGTCGCGCTCGACGAGAATCGTTTCGTCCGCAGCCCGGGCGCCGGGCGCCGCCGTCGTTTCCTGCATCACTGCGGCTTGACGTTCAGCTCGACGACCAGCTTGCGGTACTTCGCGAGTTCGGCATCGATGAATTTCGAGAACTCCGCCGGCGTTTGCGGACCGCCGAACTGCAGCCCTTGTTGCTCGAGCTTGGGACGGATCGTCGGGTCGTTCATCGCCTTGCGCACGGCCGCGTCGATCTTGGTCATCACGTCGGCCGGAATGCCCTTCGGCCCCATGACCGAGTACCAGTTCGTGACGTCGAAGCCGTTGATCCCGACTTCGGCGAAGGTGGGCACGTCGGGCAGTTGCGGCAGGCGCTGCGGCGTCGAGATCGCCAGTGCGCGCAGCTTGCCGCTCTGCGCGTGCGGCAGGATCGGCGGCATCGTGTCGAAGTTCATGTTGACCTGGCCGGCGAGCAGGTCGGCGACGGCCTGGCCGCTGCCCTTGTACGGGATGTGGATGATGCTGCTGCCGGTGAGCTTGCCGAACAGCGCGCCCGCCAGGTGCTGCGTGCTGCCGACGCCCGACGACGCATAGGTATAGGACTCGGGCTTCGCCTTGGTCAGCGCGATGAGCTCGTCGACCGAGTTCGCCGGGACCGACGGGTGGACGACGAGCACGTTCGGCACGTAGCCGACATAGGTGATCGCGCTGAAGTCGGCGCCGGCATCGTACGGAATGCTGGGCTGCACGAAGGGCGCGATCGCGTTCGAGTTCGAGTGACCCATCAGCAGCGTGTAGCCGTCGGGCGCGGCCTTGGCCGTCAGGTCGGCAGCGATCGTGCCGGCCGCACCGGCACGGTTCTCCACGACCACCTGCTGGCCGAGCGTCTCGGCCATGACCGGTGCCAGCGCGCGCGCGACGATGTCGGTTCCGCCGCCCGGGGCAAAGCCGACCAGCAGTCGGATCGGCTTGGTCGGCCAGCTGTTGGCCCGGGCCGTATTGGCCTGTGCCAGGCCGATCGAGGGTAGCGCCAGTGCGGCTGCTGCGGCGGCTCCGAGGAGCAGGGTTCTGCGTGACATGCGGTCTCCGTGGGTTGTTCAGCGAGAGAGGCGGACGCGGACCCGGGCCGATCGCCGCGAGGCTTCGGCTTGGGCGGCGGGTGGGCGTCGCGCCGCGCCGGGGATTATGCGGCCTGGGCGACCGCGCGCTCGGCCTTCGACGACGAATGGTCGGTACTTTCCGACAGCGACGCCATCGCCGCCAGCACACCTCCCTTGCGGTGCGGTACGCCGGCCAGGCCGAGCGCCATCTCGATGCCCGACAGCGTGGCCATCAGCGTCAGGTCGTTGAAGTCGCCCAGGTGCCCGATCCGGAAGACCTTGCCCGAGACCTTGCCGAGCCCCTGGCCCAGCGACAGGTTGAACTTCTCGAGTGCGATCTTGCGGAACGCGTCGGCGTTGTGCCCTTCGGGCATCAGCACGCCGGTCAGCACCGGGCTGTGTTCGTCGGGGTTTGCGCAGAGCACCTCGAGCTCCCAGGCGCGAACCGCTGCGCGCGTGGCCTCGGCATGGCGCTGATGGCGCGCGAACACGTTCGACAGGCCTTCCTCGAGCAGCATCGCGATCGCTTCGTGCAGACCGTAGAGCAGGTTGGTGGCCGGCGTCGACGGGAAGAAACCGGTCGCGTTCGACGCGATCATCTCGTTCCATTCCCAGTAGGCGCGCGGCAGTTTCGCGCTCTTCGACGCTTCGAGCGCCTTGGCGCTGATCGCATTGAACGACAGTCCCGGCGGCAGCATCAAGCCCTTCTGCGAGCCGGACACGGTCACGTCCACGCCCCATTCGTCGTGCCGGTAGTCGGCCGACGCGAGGCCCGAGATCGAGTCGACCAGCAGCAGCGCCGGATGGCCGGCCCGGTCGATCGCGCGCCGCACGTCGGCGATCCGGCTGGTCACCCCGGTCGAAGTCTCGTTGTGCACGACGCAGACCGCCTTGTAACGGCGACTCGGATCGGCCTTCAGCCGCTGCTCGACGAGTTCCGGATCGACGCCTCGCCGCCAGTCGCCGGGAACGAAGTCGACGACGATGCCCAGCCGCTCGGCCATCCGTTTCCACAGCGTCGCGAAGTGGCCGGTCTCGATCATCAGGACCAGGTCGCCGGGCGACAGCGTGTTGGCCAGCGCTGCTTCCCAGGCGCCGGTGCCGGAGGCCGGGTAGATGACGACATGCGACTCGGTCTGGAAGATCTTGCGGATCCCGGAGAGCACCGACTTGCCCAGGTTCTGGAATTCGGGACCGCGGTGGTCGATGGTCGGGTAGTCCATCGCGCGCAGGATGCGATCGGGCACCGTGCTCGGGCCGGGGATCTGCAGGAAGTGCCTGCCTGAGGGATGGCCGTTGAGCGCCAGGCCGTTGGACAGTTTCATTGTGTGCCTCTACGGAAAGACGGGCGGAGGACCGATGCGGTTCTCCAGGAACCGGTGAGCCGGGTGATCCGGGCGGGTCGCAGCAGTGTACTGGCAAAACTGCATTTTGTATGCAAAAATCCGGATCAACAAGTCCCCTGCCTTTCGGCCTTCGTCCCGTCGACCCGGCTCCTCCGTTTTCCGACGACCCCGACCGCATGGATGTCTTCGATTCGACCGCCCTGGAAATCGAGCGCCGCCCGCTGCACGAGGAAGTGGCGGATCGCTTGCGCGCCATGATCACCGAGGGCGCGTTGGCGCCCGGCGCGCGGCTCAACGAACGCGTGCTCAGCGAAGCGCTGCGCGTGTCGCGCACGCCGCTGCGCGAGGCCTTCAAGGTGCTGGCCGCCGAACGACTGGTCGAGTTGAGCCCGAATCGCGGTGCGAGCGTCGTCGCCTTGTCCCGCGGCGACGTCGAGCAGCTTTTCGAACTGATGGGTGCGCTCGAAGGGCTGTCGGGCCAGCTCGCTGCGCAGCGGCGCACACCGGCCGAACTGGAAGAGATTCGCGCGCTGCAATCCGACATGCTCGACGCGCACGCACGTCGCGACCTGCCTGCCTACTACACGGCCAACCGGCGGATTCACGAGACGATCAATCGTTGCGCGCGCAATGCGGCGCTTGGCGAAACCTACGCGAGCATCAACACGCGGATCCAGAACCTGCGTTTTCGCTCGAACTTCAACCGCGCGAAATGGGACATCGCGGTGCGCGAGCACCAGGCGATGCTCGAGGCGCTCGAGGCCGGCGACGGCGACGCGCTGCGCGCGATTCTCGAGCTGCACCTGCGCAACAAGCGCGACGCGGTGCTCGAGCACTGGCCCGTCGGCGACGCTGCGCTCACCTCCGATACCACTCCGACATGAACGCTCCGACCCCGGTGCGCCTGCTGCGTACCCCATCGACGAACCGCAGCCGGCTGGCGCAGCGCCTGCGCCGCGTACTCAAGGGCGAGGTGCTGTTCGACACCGCCTCGCGCGGCCGCTAGGCGACCGATGCGTCGATCTATCAGA
The DNA here is from genome assembly GCA_937858875.1 of uncultured Lautropia sp. Taxonomy (GTDB): domain Bacteria; phylum Pseudomonadota; class Gammaproteobacteria; order Burkholderiales; family Burkholderiaceae_E; genus Zeimonas. The sequence continues at coordinate 4,734 of CALLYQ010000038.1, forward strand.
TCGATCCGGTCGGTATCGTCGTGCCGGCCGACGAGGCCGACGTGATCGCCGCGATCGAGCTGGCCCGCGAGATGCGCGTGCCGATCCTGCCGCGCGGCGGCGGCACCAGCCAGTGCGGGCAGACCGTCGGCGAGGCGCTGGTCATCGACAACAGCCGCCACCTGAACGGCATCACGGCCTTCGACGCGCAGGCGATGACCGTCGAGGTCCAGCCCGGCGTCGTGCTCGACCAGCTCAACGCGTACCTGAAGCCTCACGGCCTGTGGTTCCCGGTCGACGTGTCGACGTCGGCGCAGGCGACGCTCGGCGGCATGGCCGGCAACAACTCCTGCGGTTCGCGCTCGATCGCCTACGGCAACATGGTGCACAACGTGCTCGGCATCGACGCGATCCTGTCCGACGGGGTCAGCGAGCATTTCGGCCCCTTCGGCGTCGACGCCGGGCGCCCGATGGGCTCGGGGCGCAGCGGCCAGCTCGTATCCAGCCTGTTCGCACTGGGCGCGCGCGAGCGCGACGAAATCGAACGCGTCTGGCCGAAGGTGCTGCGCCGCGTCGGCGGCTACAACCTCGACGTGTTCCATCCGCAGTCCGAGCGCCCGTACACGGCCGACGGCTCGGTCAACCTCGCGCACCTGCTGGTCGGCTCCGAAGGCACGCTGGCGTACTTCCGCCGGCTGCGGCTGAAGCTCGCGCCGCTGCCGAAGGCGCGCGTGCTCGGCGTCGTCAACTACCCGACCTTCTGGGCCGCGATGGACAGCGCCCAGCACATCGTCAAGCTCGGCCCGAGCGCGGTCGAACTGGTCGACCGCACGATGATCGAGCTGGCGCGCGAGAACCCGGTGTTCCGCCCGACGATCGATCGCGCGCTGATCGAGCGCGACGGCAAGCTGCCCGAGGCGATCCTGCTGGTGGAGTTCGCCGGCGACGAGCGCGAGCCGCTGCTGCGCAGCCTCGCGCAGCTCGTCGAACTGATCGGCGACCTGGGGCTGCCCGGCGCCGTCGTCGAAATGCCCGAGGAGAAGGCGCAAAAGGCGCTGTGGGACGTGCGCAAGGCCGGGCTGAACATCATGATGTCGCTGAAGGGCGACGGCAAGCCGGTTTCGTTCATCGAGGACTGCGCGGTGCCTCTCGAGCACCTGGCCGAGTACACCGACC
>CALLYQ010000039.1 GCA_937858875.1 uncultured Lautropia sp.
AGCGCTTCGTCGAGGTTTCGCAGCGTGCGGTCGATGTCGTGCAGCTTGTCCAGGCCGAACAGGCCGAGCCTGAAGGTGCGGAAATCGGCCGGCTCGTCGCATTGCAGCGGCACGCCGGCTGCGGTCTGCAGGCCCAGGCCGAGAAACTTCGCCCCGCTCTGCACCTCGGGGTCGTCGGTGTAGTAGACGACGACGCCGGGCGCTTCGTAGCCGGGCGCGGCGACGCTGCGGAAGCCTTTGCTGGCGAGCAGCGAGCGTACCTGGTCGCCGAGTTCCTGCTGCTCGGCGCGTACCTTGTCGAAGCCGTATTGCTTCGTCTCGAGCATCGCGTCGCGCACGCCGGTCAGCGCATCGGTGGGCATCGTCGCGTGATAGGCGTGTCCACCTTTCTCGTAGGCTTCCATGATCTGCAGCCACTTGCGCAGATCGCAGGCGAAGCTTGTGCTCGCCGTGTCATCGATGCGCTGGCGTGCCCGCTCGCCGAGCATGACGAATGCGCAGCAGGGCGAGCCGCTCCAGCCCTTCTGAGGCGCGCTGATCAGGATGTCGACGCCGGTCGCGGCCATGTCGACCCAGATCGTTCCCGAGGCGATGCAGTCGAGCACGAACATGCCGCCGACCGCGTGCACGGCATCGGCGACCTGGCGCAGGTAGTCGTCGGGCAGGAGCAGGCCGGCGGCGGTCTCGACGTGTGGGGCGAACACGAGGTCGGGCTTGTCGCGAGCGATCGCTGCGACGACCTCGTCGATCGGCGGCGGCGCGAACGGCGCCTGCCTGCCCTCCTGCACCGGCCGCGCCTTCAGCACGATCGATTCGGACGGGATCGCGCCCATCTCGAAGATCTGGGTCCAGCGATAGCTGAACCAGCCGGTGCGGATCACCAGGCATTTCCGGTTCGTGGCGAACTGGCGCGCGACCGCTTCCATGCCGAAGCTGCCGCTGCCCGGGATCACGATCGCCGAGTGCGCGTTGTAGACCTCCTTCAGCGTCGCGGAGATGTCGCGCATCACGTTCTGGAACTTGCGCGACATGTGGTTCAGCGCGCGGTCGGTAAAGACCACCGAATACTCGAGCAGGCCGTCGGGGTCGACGTTGGGCAGCAGGCCGGGCATGGAAAGGTCTCCGTTCGAATCGGATCGTTCTTGGCGAGCGGGCAGCTTAGCACTTCCGGCGTCGTCGCCGCAGCGGCTCGGGCGGGTGCCCGAACTGCGCTGCTCGGCCGGCGGCTCTCAGTCGCGCGGGCCGATCGCCCGCGCGATCAGTTTGCGCAGTTCGTCGTACCAGAGCACCCCGCTGGCCATTGCCGCGCAGACCAGCCACTGGCCCGGCTCCAGCGGCACGGTGCCGAAGGCCAGGTTCAGAAAGCCGACGTTCACGACCGCCAACTGCAGCAGTATCGAACCGGCGATCGCTGCCCACAGCCAGCGGTTCACGAACAGGTGGCGGAACGCGCTGCTCGACTCCGAGCGCGAATTGAAGCAGTTGAACAACTGCGCGAAGACCAGCGTCGTGAACGCCGCCGTGCGGGCGTTGGCCAGATCGTGCGTGCCTTCGATCAGCCCGCCCGGCAGGTACATGTCGAGCGTCAGCAGCGTGGCTACGGCCATCACGGCGCCGATCTGAAGCACGCCCGACCACATGCGCGCGTCGATCACGCGTTCGTTTGCCGGACGCGGCCTGCGCGCCATCACGTCGTCGGTTTCGGGGTCGATGCCCATCGCCAGCGCGGGTCCGGAGTCGGTGATCAGGTTGATCCACAGGATCTGCGTCGCGAGCAGCGGCAGTACGACGCCGCCGCCGGGATCGGCCAGGCCGATGACGCCGGCCAGCACGACGCCGAAGAAGACGGTCAGCACCTCGCCCATGTTCGACGACAGCAGGTAGCGCAGGAATTTGCGGATGTTGTCGAAGATGCCGCGGCCTTCGCGCACGGCCCGCACGATCGTCGCGAAGTTGTCGTCGGCCAGGATCATCCGCGCGGCCTCCTTCGTGACCTCGGTGCCGGTGATGCCCATCGCGATGCCGATGTCGGCCGATTTGAGCGCCGGCGCGTCGTTGACGCCGTCGCCGGTCATCGCGACGACGTTGCCGTCGGCCTGCAGCGCGTCGACGATCCGCAGCTTGTGCTCGGGCGCCACGCGCGCGTAGACCGAGGTGTGGCGCACGGCCTCGGCGAACGCGGCCTCGTCGAGTTCGTCGATCTCGAGTCCGGTCAGGGCCGCGGCGCCGGGCTCGACGATGCCGAGGTCGGCGGCGATCCGGCTTGCCGTACGCGGGTGATCGCCGGTGATCATGATCACGCGGATGCCGGCGCGATGCGCTTCGGCGATGGCCGGCGCGACTTCCTCGCGCGGCGGGTCGATGATGCCGACGGCCCCGGTGAAGATCAGTTCGCGCTCGAGCGTGCCAGGCTCTGCCGGATCCGGCACTTCGTCGGCATGCAGCGGGCGGTAAGCGACGGCGAGCGTGCGCAGCGCGGCGTCGGTCATCGCGTCGACGTCGGCGAGGATGCGCGCGCGCATGTCGTCGTCGAGCGGCACCACGTCGAGGCCGACGCGCGTGCGCGTGCAGCGTTCGAGCAGCACGTCGGGGGCGCCCTTGGCGACAAGCACGCGCTCGTCGCCGTGCTCGTGGTCGAGCTCGATCGTCGACATCATCTTGCGTTCGGACGTGAACGGAAGCTCGGCGATCCGGTCGAAGCGACGCTCTCGGCGTTCGTGCACGCCGAGCTTGCGCTCGGCCACCAGGAAGGCCGCTTCGGTCGGATCGCCCTGGATTTCCCAGCGGCCTTCGGCGACCTGGTTCAGTTGCGCGTTGCCTGCCAGGCTGCCGCCGCTGAGCACGAGGATCGCTTCGGCGCGCTGTGCTTCGTCGCGTAGCTCGGCGCGGCCGGCGTCGGCGCGGCCGGCGTCGGCGCGGCCGGCGTCGTCGCCGTGAGCCTCGACGACGCCCTGCGGCGCATAGCCGACGCCGGTGACGCGGGCCTCGCCGGAAGCGGTCATCACGCGTTCGATCGTCATCTCCGAGCGCGTCAGCGTGCCGGTTTTGTCCGAGCAGATGACCGAGGCCGAACCCAGCGTCTCGACCGACGACAGCTCCTTGACGATCGCGTTGTGCCGGGCCATTCGCTGCACCCCGAGTGCCAGCACGACCGACAGGATCGCCGGCAGGCCCTCCGGCACGGCCGCGACGGCAAGCGACACGCCGAGCAGCAGCACGTTGACGATCTCGGCGGCGCTGCGCACCTCGAAAGTCATGAAGACCGTCGCGACGACGATCGCGGCGATGAAGACGACTGCGATGCCGAGCATGCGTCCGATGCGTGCGACTTCGCGCTGCAGCGGCGTGGGCTGCGCCTCGGTGGCCTCGAGCATGCCGGCGATCGTGCCCATCTGGCTGTCCATGGCCGTTGCGGTCACGATCGCGCGGCCCGTGCCCTGGGCCACGGCGGTGCCCTTGAAGACCATGCCCAGCCGGTCGCCGAGCGCCGCCGGTGTCGGCAACGTGGCGGGGTCCTTCACCACCGCCTCGCTCTCGCCGGTCAGCGAGGCTTCCTGGATGCGCAGCGTTGCGGCCTCGAACAGCCGGCCGTCGGCGCCGACGGCATCGCCTTCGCCGAGCACCAGCAGATCGCCGCGCACCAGTTCCGCGCTGGGGATCCGATGCAGCTGGCCGTCGCGCAGCACCGACGAGCTTGCGGCGGTCATCCGCGACAGGGCCGCGACCGCGTCGCGCGCCCGGGCCTCCTGCGCGAAGCCGAGCAGGCCGTTGAGCAGCACGATCAGCGCGATGACGATCGCATCGACCGGCCAGCCGACGCGGCCCTCGACCAGCCAGGCAAGCAGCGAGATCGCGATCGCTCCGAGCAGCAGGTGGATCAGCGGATCGTTGAACTGCTCGAGGAACCGGCGCCAGGCCGGTATCGGCGGCGCCGTGCGCAGTTCGTTCGGGCCGTCGCGCTCGAGGCGGCGCCGTGCCTCGTCGGCGCTCAGCCCGAGTTCGAGGTCGGTGCCGAGCGCCCGCGCGACTTCGACCGGATCGACCAGAGAGGGATCGTCGAAGACGAGATCGTCGAGGGCGGAATCATCGTGTCCGGCACTCATCGCACCGGCCTGAGGACCTTGCCCATTTCGTCTGCCAGCCAGTCGATCAGCGCTCGCACCGACGGACGCAGTCCCTTGCGCCCCGCATAGACGAGCAGTACCGTGCCGATCGGGGTCGACCATCCCGGAAGCACGTCGACCAGTTCGCCCGACGCGAACTGCCGCCGGCAGATGTGCTCGGGCAGCAGTGCAACGCCGACCTGGCGTACCGCCGCCGAGCGCAGCACGCCGAGGTTGCCCGACACCAGCCGTGCCTGCTGCTCGATCCGCTGCAGGCGACCCTTCGGGTCACGAAGCTCCAGCACGCGCCGGTCGCGGTTCTCGATCATCGACAGCGCCGGCAGCGCGGCCAGGTCTTCGAGCCGCTTGACCGGATGGCGCTTCAGGAACTCGGGACTGGCGACCATGACCGAGGACAGCGTGCCCAGCTCCCGGGCGACCACCGAGTCGTTGACCGTCATGATCTCGCGGATCCCGATGGCGACGTCGGTGCCTTCGTCGATCAGGTCCGGAAGGCGGTCGAGCTGTGTGAGCTGCAGTTCGATCCGCGGATATTTCAGCAGGAACTCCGGCAGCATGTCGGTGAGCAGTTCCTGCAGCAGCCCCTGCGGGCAGGTCATCCGCAACCGGCCCTGCGGTTCGGCCAGCGCGTCGGCGGCCAGCGCCTCGGCCAGTTCCGCGCTTTCGAGCATCGCCTGGCAGTGGCGGTAGAACTCGTCGCCGAGTTCGGTGACGCGCAGCCGGCGCGTCGAGCGCTCGATCAGCCGCAGCCCGAGCCGCTCCTCGAGCCGCGCGACGCTCTTGCTCAGGCTCGACTTCGCGATCCCGGTCGCGCGGGCTGCCGCGGAGAAGCCACCGTGCTGGACGACGGCGGCGTAGTGCCAGAGCTCGTTCAGGTCACGCATGCCGGGCTGCCAGCGAGCAGGACAGCGAGTGCGGTCGGCCGCGAGCGCAGCGCTGCAGCCATCATGCGACAACGCCGGGGTGGGGCCCCGGCGTCGCGGATCTTGCGGTACCACCGACAACCCATTGCGCTATCGCATGAGTCGAGCGGCAAGTCGGCGCTCAGCGCGGCGCCATCCGGATCGCGCCGTCGAGGCGGATCGTTTCGCCGTTGAGCATCGTATTGGCGAACACGTGCTCGACCATCGCAGCGTATTCGGCCGGCCGACCGAGCCGCGACGGGAACGGCACCTGCTTGCCGAGCGACTCCTGCGCTTCCTTCGGCAGGCTTTCCATCAACGGCGTCAGGAACAGGCCCGGGGCGATGGTGACGACGCGCACGCCGTCGCGCGACAGATCTCGGGCGACCGGCAGCGTCATGCCGACGATGCCGCCCTTCGAGGCAGCGTAGGCGGCCTGACCGATCTGCCCGTCGTAGGCGGCGACCGAAGCGGTGTTGACGATGACCCCGCGCTCGCCTTCGTCGTTCGGCGCGTTCCTGACCATCGCGGCCGCGGCCAGGCGCAGCATGTTGAAGCTGCCGATCAAGTTGATCGTGACGACCTTCGTGAACAGCTCCAGCGAGTGCGGGCCGTCCTTGCCGACCGTCTTGGCCGGCGGGCCGATGCCCGCGCAGTTGACGAGCCCGATCAGTTCGCCCATCGCGACCGCGGCCTCGACGGCCGCTTTAGCATCGGCTTCCGAGGTGACGTCACAGCGCTGGAAGCGTGCGGCGGCACCGAGTTCGGTGACGAGTTCGTTACCCAGCCTGTCGTTGACGTCGGCAATCAGGACCTTGCCGCCGAGTTCGACGATACGTCGAGTCGTCGCCGCACCGAGGC
>CALLYQ010000040.1 GCA_937858875.1 uncultured Lautropia sp.
CCTCCCGAACTGCTGGCCGGCTTCAGGCTGTCGATCGTGGACGTCGCCAACGACCGCCGTCTCGCGGCGGCGGCCGGGGTCCAGGCGCCGGCCGGGCCGGCCGATCCGCGACGCGCGTTGCCTTACGTGCAGGCCGGCGTGCGCACGATCGCGACGATGGAGAACTGCTTCAAGCTCGGTGCACAGGCCGTGATCGGCTGGCCGTTGAACGATGCGCCGGGCGCCGATGCGCCGGGCGCCGCGCCCGGCGACAAGCCGAACCCCGACGCTCTGACGGTGATCGAGCTGATGGCGATGATCGATCGCGGCGACGACCCGGCGGCAATGGAGAGCCTGATCCGGCGCGATGTCGCGCTTGCGTACCGGTTGATGCGCTACGTCAATTCGCCCGGCTTCGGGCTGTCGGTCGAAGTGCAATCGTTTCGCCAGGCGGTGATGATGCTCGGCTACAAGCGGCTCAAGCGCTGGCTGGCTCTGCTGCTGGTCACTGCGAACAAGGACGCCAACATGCGTCCGGTCATGGTCGCGTCGTTCCGGCGGGGCCTGGTGCTCGAGCATCTGGTCGGCGCGGGACAGGACGAAGCCCTGCGCGACGAGGTCTTCATGCTCGGCGTGTTCTCGCTGCTGGACAAGCTGATGAAGCAGCCGTTCGCAAAGCTGTTCGAGACGCTGAACGTGCCCGAGCGGGTGCGCGAGACGCTGGTCCACGACAATGGCGCGTACAGCCCGTATCTGAAGGTCCTCGAATCGATCGAGCTCGGCCCCGACCCCAGGCTGCCCGGCCAGCTGGACGACTGCGTGACTTCGCTCGAGCACTGCAACCGAGCCGTGCTGCGCGCATTGACGGCGCCGGATCTGGTCTCGGCCTGATCGACCGCCTCGCCCGGAGCCGCAGTCCGCGCACCGCGAGCGGATAAAAAGGGGCGAAAGCGCACGCGGCCGGGGCGCAACGCAGCCGGCGTCCTGTCAGATTGACGCCATGGTCCGGCGCCGCCGAGCGAGTAGAATCGCCGCCATGACGCAGGATTCGCTGAAGCGGGCTGTCGCGCTGGCCGCACTGGATGAACTCGTCGACGGCGCGGTCGTCGGCGTGGGCAGCGGTTCGACCGTCGGTTTCTTCATCGAGGCCCTCGGTTCGCGGCGCGATCGGGTCGCCGGTGCCGTCTCCAGCTCGGAGCGAAGCAGCGATCTGCTGCGTGCGGCCGGCATCGAGGTCCTCGACCTGAACCGGGTCGTCGCGGCGGGCACGCCGATTCCTGTATACGTGGATGGCGCTGACGAAATCGATGGTTCGCTGCGGATGATCAAGGGCGGAGGCGGCGCGCTGACGCGCGAGAAGATCGTGGCGTCCGCCTGTGGGCGATTCGTCTGCATCGTCGATCATTCCAAGCTCGTCGCGCGGCTCGGGGGGTTTCCGTTGCCTGTCGAGGTGGTGCCGATGGCGCGCGAGCTGGTGGCTGCGCAGTTGCGGCGGCTGGGCGGCGAGCCTGTCGAACGTGCCGGTTTCGTCACCGACAACGGCAACCTGATCCTCGATGTCGGCGGCCTCGCCATCGACGATCCGGTCAGGCTGGAATCCGAAATCAATCAATGGCCAGGCGTGGTCACGGTCGGCCTGTTCGCAAGCCGGCCCGCGAACGTGGTCCTGATCGCGGCGCCGGACGGAATCGAGCGCCGCCCGGCGATCGGCCGATAGAAGATCAATCCGGGAGAGTTCTCCGTGCCTTCGAGATCGCCGCAAAACCAGATGACCCAGCACAACGAGACCATCATTCATTCCAGCGACACGGCGATCCGGACCGACGAGGCGCAGCGACGGCGCGGAGACGACCGGATCGCGTTCCTGAAGGGCTTCCTGCGCGAACCCAAGGGCGTAGGGTCGATCATTCCGAGTTCCCGGCAGATGGAGCGCAGGCTCGCCCGGGTGGCCCGTCTGGCCACGGCCGGCTCGGTCGTCGAACTCGGCCCCGGCACCGGAGGCACGACGCGATCGTTCCTGCGCGCGATACCGCCGGGTGCCTCGCTGATGGCGATCGAACTCGACGCGCTGTTCGCCGATCACGTGCGCCGGTCGATCCACGACTCGCGCCTGATCGTCCATCAGGGCAGTGCCGAGGCAATCGGCGAGGCGCTCGCCTCATATCGGATGCCGGCGCCGCAGGCGGTGATCTCGGGCATTCCGTTCTCGACGATGCCGGCCGACGTCGGCCGGCGCATCATCGAGGCGGTGCGCGACGTGCTGGCACCGGGCGGGTGTTTCGTGGCCTACCAGTTCCGCGACGCGGTGGCGCAGCTTGCCAATCCGATCCTCGGCGAGCCCGATTGCGACGAACTGGAGCTCGTCAACATCCCGCCGATGCACGTGTACCGCTGGCTGAAGCCCGAAAGCTAGTGCAGTGTTTGCCGGCTAGGCGCTGGGTGGCACGTAGCCGGCGGGCTGCTCGGCGCCTTCGCCGAAGAAGTAGCTCTCCATCTGCGTGGCCAGATACTTGCGCGCGCGTGCATCGGCCAGGTTCAGCCGGTTCTCGTTCACGAGCATCGTCTGGTGGCGGACCCAGCCCTGCCACGCCTCCTTGGACACGTTGTCGTAGAGCCGCTTGCCGAGTTCGCCGGGGTACGGGGGGAAGTCGAGGCCTTCGGCCTCGCGTTGAAGCTTGATGCAGAAAACGTTGCGGGACATCGGGGCGAAGACTCCTAGAGGTTCTTGATCAGCACGCGCGAGCGGCGTTGCCAGTTGTACATGTTTTGCCGCGACAGCGGCAATTGTTCGACGCTGCCGAGCACGAAGCCGCGCTTCAGGAACCAGTGCATCGTGCGGGTGGTCAGCACGAACAGCCGCTTGAGTCCGGCGGCGCGCGCGCGCTGCTCGATGCGCTTGAGGATCCGTTCGCCGTCGCCCTGGCTCTGTGCGCTCGGGTTGACGGCCAGGCAGGCCATTTCGCCGATCTTTTCTTCGGGAAAGGAATAGAGCGCGGCGCAGCCGAAGATCACGCCGTCGTGTTCGATGACGGTGAAGTTTTCGACCTCGCGCTCGATCAGCGAGCGGTCGCGTTTGACGAGCGTGCCGTCTTCCTCGAGCGGACGGATCACCGCGAGGAGGCCGCCGACGTCGTCGTGCGTGGCCTCGCGCAGCGCTTCCAGTGTTTCCTCGACCAGCATCGTGCCGACGCCGTCGTGCCGGAACAGCTCGAGCAGCACGCTGCCGTCGATAGCGTGCGGGATGATGTGCGCGCGCGCGACGCCGCCTTCGCAGGCGCGCAGCGCGTGGCGCAGCGTGAAGTGCAGAGGTTCCGGCAGGGTTTCGGAAGCCAGCAGCCGCTTTGCGTCGGCCTCCGAGATCTCGCCCAGCGTTTCGCCGGCGTCGTCGGGAATGCCGTCGGACTCGGCGAGATAGATCAGCTTGTCGGCGTCGATCGCCGCGGCCGTGCTGGCGGCGACGTCTTCCATCGTCAGGTTGAAGGCCTCGCCGGTGGGCGAATAGCCGAGCGGCGACAGCAGCACGATCGCGCCGCTCTGCAGCGCGAAGCGGATCGCCTGCACGTCGACCTTGCGAACGACGCCGGTGTGCATGAAGTCGACGCCGTCGACGATGCCGACCGGGCGCGCGACGACGAGGTTGCCCGACATCACCCGCACCGACGCGTGCGCCATCGGTGTGTTCGGCAAGCCTTGCGAAAAGGCCGCCTCGATGTCCAGGCGCAGTTCGCCCGACGCCTCCTTCGCGCACTCGAGCGCGGCCGGGTCGGTGATTCGCAGGCCGTCGACGTACTGGGCCTCGACGCCGCGCAGCCGCAGTTGCTCGTTGACCTGCGGGCGCGAGCCGTGCACGACGACGATGCGCATGCCCATCGCGTGCAGCAGGCTGAGGTCCTGCACCAGCGCGTTCAGGTGGCCGGCCGCGATCATCTCGCCAGGCACGCCGACGACGAAAGTCTTGCCGCGAAACGCGTGGATGTACGGCGCGACGGTTCGCAGCCAGGTCACGAACTGCGCGGTATCGGCGATCGGGTCGCCCGGTTCGCCGCCGGAGGCGGTCCGGCCGTTCTCGTCGTCGACGGCGTTCGCGGGGATTCTTGCGGAGGCGGCGGTATTCATCGGGTGATTATAATTTCGCCCCATGCCTTCGTCCGAGCGCCCGCCCGCGCATTCACGGCGTGCGGGCCGCAAGCCGCGCGGCCAGCCTCGGCCGCTGCCGGATCTTCGCTTTCCCGAAGCGCTGCCGGTCTCGGCGTGTCGCGACGAAATCGCCGCCGCAATCCGCGCACATCCGGTCGTCATCGTCTCCGGCGAGACCGGTTCCGGAAAGACCACGCAGCTGCCGAAGATCTGCTCGCTGGCCGGGCGCGGTCAGGCCGGCCTGATCGGACATACGCAGCCGCGCCGGATCGCAGCGACCGCCGTCGCGCGCCGGATCGCCGAGGAACTCGGCACGCCGCTGGGTACGCACGTCGGCTACAAGATCCGCTTCAACGAGAACTTCGCCGCGGGCGCGTCGATCAAGCTGATGACCGACGGCATCCTGCTGGCCGAGACGCTGTCCGATCCGCTGCTGCGCGAGTACGACACGATCATCGTCGACGAGGCGCACGAACGCAGCCTGAACATCGACTTCCTGCTCGGCTACCTGAAGCAACTGCTCGAAGGGCCGCGGCGCGACGACCTGAAGCTCGTGATCACGTCGGCGACGATCGACGCCGAGCGTTTCGCGCGGCACTTCGGCCGCGACACCGGCGAACGAGACGAGTCTGGCCGGCCGGTCGTCGAGCCGGCGCCGGTCATCGAAGTGTCGGGGCGCCTTTATCCGGTCGAGATCCGCTGGCAGGGTTTCGACGAAGCGCATCGCGACGACGAAGACGAAAGCGACCTGCCGTCGCGAATCGACGAGGCGATCGAAAGCCTGTGGCGCGAGGCGCCCGGCGACGTGCTGGTCTTCCTGCCCGGCGAGCGCGAGATCCGCGACGTGGCCGAGCACCTGCGGCGGCTGCATGCGCGCGAATCGGCGAAGCGGGGCGGAGGCGCTGCAGCCGGCGGCTCGGTCTGGGGGCGCGGCGCGATCGAGATCCTGCCGCTGTATTCGCGGCTGTCGGCGGCCGACCAGCAGCGCGTGTTCTCGTCGTCGCGCGGCCGGCGCATCGTGCTGGCGACGAACGTGGCCGAGACTTCGCTGACGGTGCC
>CALLYQ010000041.1 GCA_937858875.1 uncultured Lautropia sp.
AGCTTCGAGTCGTTGAGCCCGTCGATGGGACGCCGGGCGTCGAGCACCACGGCGGCGGCATAGACGGGCCCGGCCAGCGGACCGCGGCCCGCCTCGTCGACGCCGCAGACCGGCCCTTCGATCTGCAGAGCGAAGGTCATCTGCTCGGGCGCTGCCGCGCGTGTGCGCCCTCGGGCGCGAGGCACACGGCCGGAGATCGGCACGCGCCTGCCCTTGCCCGGCGATCGCTCAACGCCCATCGGCAAGCTCCAGGATCGTCTCGGCTGCGCGGGCTGCGCAGTCGCGGCGCAACTGCCCGTGCAGGTCGGCGAAACGAGCGACGATCGCCTCGCGCTGCGCGTCGTTGTCGAGCTGGCGCAGCAGCGCCTCGCCCATCGCCTCCGGCCGCACCGCCTGCTGGATGAACTCGGGCACGACGGTGTCGCGGCACAGGATGTTCGGCAGGCCGATCCAGGGCAGGTAAGCCATGCGCTTCATGATGCGATAGCTCAACCAGGCAACGCGATAGGCGATCACCATCGGCCGCTTGAGCAGCGCTGCTTCGAGCGTCGCGGTGCCACTGGCCACCAGCACGGTGTCGGCCGCCGCCATCACGTCGTGCGAGCGGCCACTGACGATCGTCAGTTGCACGCCGGGCGGCAGCCGCAGCTGATCGGCCATTCGGCGCAGCCGTTCGAACAGCGCGTCGCTGGCGGCCGGCAGCAGGAAGCGCAGGTCGGGGCGGCGCAGGTGCAGCCAGCCGGCCGTGCGCAGGAAGTCGGGCGCAAGCTTCTCGACTTCGCCCGGACGGCTCCCAGGCAGCAGCGCGACGACCGGGCCGCCGGCGGGAAACATGCCGAGTGCCTGCCGTGCGGCCTCGCGGTCGACGGCCTCGGGAATCCGGTCGGCCAGCGGGTGGCCGACGTAGGTCGCCGGAATGCCGGCTTCGCGGTAGAGCGGCTCCTCGAACGGAAAAATCAGCAGCACGTGGTCGACCGCGCGACGGATCTTCTCGATGCGCTCGCGGCGCCAGGCCCAGATCGACGGCCCGATGAAGTGGATCGAGCGGATTCCCTGCTCGCGCACGGCCTGCTCGATCGCCAGGTTGAAATCCGGCGCGTCTACACCGACGAAGGCGTGCGGGCGCCAGTCGATGACGCGGTCGCGCAGGCCGTTCTGCATGCGCTTGAGTCGCGGGTACTGACGCAGGACCTCGGCGTAGCCATTGACCGACAGCGCGTCGATCGACCACCAGGCGTCGAAACCGTGACGGCGCATCGCCGGCCCGCCGATGCCTGCAGAGTCGAGCGCCGGCCTTCGCTGCTCGAGACCGGCGAGCACCGATGCGGCCAGCATGTCGCCCGAGGTTTCGCCGGCGACCATCGCCAGCCGGAACGGATCGGCAACGGAAGGCGAGGCCATCGGCGCGATCAGACTGCGCGGCGCCGGGAGCGGCGCGAACGCATCCTTCGCACGCGCTCAGCGAACGATGCCGCGCGAGACGGCACCGAGGAAGCCGGTCAGCAGTTCGAGGTCATCCGCCGCTTCTGTCGCCGGGGTCGCCGCGGCTGACTCGGCCGGACGGCCGGCGCGCAGCGCAGCGCTTTGCTCGCGCAGATTCTCGGTGGCCTGCTGCAGCGTGAGGCCGGACTTGTACAGCGTGCGGTAGGCGCGCCGCAGCGTGGCGATCCGCTCGGCCGAGAAACCGCGCCGGCGCAGCCCCTCGCTGTTGATCCCGTGCGCCTGCGCAGTATTGCCCGAGGCCATCACGTAGGGCGGGACGTCGTGCAGCACGACGGTGCTGACGCCGGTCATCGCGTGTGCGCCGATCTTGCAGTACTGGTGGATCTGCGTGCAGCCGCCCAGGATCACCCAGTCGCCGATATGCACGTGCCCGGCCAGGTTCGTGGTGTTGGCGAAGATCGTGTGGTCGCCGATCACGCAGTCGTGCGCGATGTGCACGCAGGCCATGATCCAGTTGTCGCTGCCGATCGTCGTCAGTCCGCGATCCTGGACGGTACCGCGGTTGATCGTGACGAACTCGCGAATCGTGTTGCCGTCGCCGATCTCGAGCGCCGTGGGCTCGCCTGCGTATTTCTTGTCCTGGGGAGCAGCACCGATCGACGCGAACTGGAAAATCCGGTTGTCGCGCCCGATCGTCGTAGGACCTTCGATCACGACATGCGGGCCGATCCGCGTGCCGGCACCGATCTGCACGCCGGCGCCGACCACCGCATACGGACCGACCTCGACCGAAGAGTCGAGCCGGGCAGCAGGGTCGATCAGCGCGGTCGCGTGAATCCGCGGTTCGCCGACGCTCGTTGCCATGCTCCGACAGCCTCCTCGTTCAGTCCCGGTCGCTAGTTGGCGTCGTTGCGCGCGCCCGTGCCGGGCGCCTCGATGTCGCGCAGCGTGCACATCAGCTCGGCCTCGCAGCAGATCTGGCCGTCGACCGTCGAGCGTCCGGAGTACTTCCAGATCGAGCGCGAGGTGCGCAGGATCTCGACCTCGAGCATCAGCTGGTCGCCGGGCACGACCGGGCGCTTGAAACGCGCCCTGTCGACGCCGACGAAGTAATAGACCGAGGACTCGTCCGAGACGCGGTCCATCGTCTGGAACGACAGGATGCCGGCGGCCTGTGCCAGCGCCTCGACCTGCAGCACGCCGGGCATGACCGGAAAGTGCGGGAAGTGACCGATGAAGAACGGCTCGTTGATCGAGACGTTCTTCACCGCCGTGATGCGCTTGCCCTTTTCGAGTTCGAGAACCCGGTCGACGAGCAGCATCGGGTAGCGATGCGGGAGGTGCTGGAGGATCGTTCGTATGTCGAGGTGGCTCATCGGGATTCTCTGTTTCCGGGATCGGCGGACGCGCCTGCTCCGGAATCGCGATCCTCCGCGGCGATCCCTTCCAGCCGGCGCACCCTGGCTCGCAGATCGGGAAGACGGCGCAGCGCGGCCGCCGACTTCTGCCAGTCGGGATGATCCATCATCGGAGGCCCGCCGGAATAGACGCCTGGGCGTCGAATCGAGTGCGACACCAGCGTCATTCCGGTGATCGTCACGTCGTCGCAGATCTCGAGGTGACCGGCGATGCCCACGCCACCGCCGATCTGGCAGCGCCGGCCGATGATGGCGCTTCCGGCGATGCCGACGCAACCGGCCAGCGCACTGCCCTCGCCGATGCGCACGTTGTGCGCGACCTGGATCAGGTTGTCGAGCTTGCAGCCGTTGCCGATGACCGTGTCGTCGAGGGCACCGCGATCGATGGTGGTGTTCGCGCCGATCTCGACGTCGTCGCCGATGACGACGGTGCCCAGTTGCGAAATCTTCTCCCAGCCCCCTTCGGCCTGCGCGAATCCGAATCCGTCGGCGCCGATCACTGCGCCTGAGTGCACGATGCAGCGTGCGCCGAGACGGCAGGCGTCGTAGACGACGACGCGCGGATGCAGCAGCGAGCCGGCTCCGATCGAGGCCCGGGCGCCGATCGTGCTTCCGGCGCCGATCACGGTGCCGGCCCCGATCGTGGCGCCGGCGCCGATCACCACGTGCGGACCGATCGAGCCGCCC
>CALLYQ010000042.1 GCA_937858875.1 uncultured Lautropia sp.
GGCATCGCGTTGGCCGCGCTGGGCGGCGATCTGCGCGGCGAAGCGCTGCGGCTCGAGCTGGCAGTGCCCGTCTGGACGACGCCGTCGCTGTCGCTGGCAGCCCTCGTCGGCATCGCGCTGCCGCTATACGTGGTCACGATGGCCTCGCAGAACATGCCCGGCGTGGCCGTGATCCGGGCGTCCGGCTATCCGGTGCCGGTCTCGCCGGTCATCGGCTGGACCGGTGTGGCAACGCTGCTGTTGGCGCCGTTCGGCGCCTATGCACTGAACCTCGCGGCGATCACCGCGGCGATCAGCATGGGGCCCGAGGCGCATGAAGATCCTGCGCGCCGCTACGTTGCCGCGGTCGCCGCCGGGGTCTTCTATATCCTGATCGGGCTGTTCGGCGCGACGGTGGCCGCGGTGTTCGCGGCGCTGCCGCAGGAACTGATCCTCGCGATCGCCGGCATCGCGCTGCTCGGCACGATCGGCAACGGCCTGGTTGCCGCGCTCGCCGACGGGCGCCAGCGCGAACCTGCGCTGGTGACTTTCCTCGTCACGGCCTCGGGCCTGAGCCTGGGTGGGGTCGGCTCGGCCTTCTGGGGCCTGGTCGCCGGTGTGCTGAGCTTGCTGGTTCTGAACTGGCGCAAGCGGGGCGGGTGAGCGCGCCATGCCGCGGCAGCCGCTGGAGCAGTTGCCAGCTCGCAGATTTCAGGAGATTCGATTGGCGTCCGATACGAACACGATGGATATTCAATTGGCCGACCCCGAATCGGTCGGCCTCTCCTCGAGCGCACTGGAACGCGCCGGCGCGGCGCTGCGCAACGAGATCGCGCGCGGCCGGCTGCCCGGCGCCGTCGTTCTGGTCGCGCGTCATGGGCAAATCGCCTGGTTCGAAGCTTTCGGCAGGCTCGCCCCCGACGGCGACGCGCAGATGCGCGGCGACGCGATCTTCCGCATCTATTCGATGACGAAGCCGCTCGTTTCGCTGGCCGCGATGATGCTGATGGAGTCGGGCCGGCTGACGCTCGACGATCCGCTGTCGCAGTACCTGCCCGAGTTCGCGAACCCTAGAGTTGCGCGCCACGATGGGGCGTCGAGCGGCCAGGTGCAGCTCGAACCGGTGCTGCGGCCGATCACGCTGCAGGACCTGCTGCGACATACCTCGGGCATCACCTACGAATTCCTCGGCGCTGGTTCCGTTCACAAGGCTTACCGCGAAGCGCGGCTCGGCGACCCGCGGCGCAGCAACGCTCAGATGTGCGAGCTGCTCGCGACGCTGCCGCTGCTCCATGCGCCGGGCGAGCGCTGGGGCTACGGTCACTCGACCGACGTGCTCGGCCGCGTCGTCGAAGTGGTCAGCGGACAGCCGCTGGGTGCCTTCCTTCGCGAGCGGATCCTCGAGCCGCTCGGCATGGTCGATACGGCATTTCACGTGCCGTCTGCGGAGCAACACCGGATCGCCGAGCCCTTTGCCGTCGATCCGGACAATGGAGAGCCGGTTCGGCTGCTCGACCCGCGGCGCGCGCCGGCGCTCGAAATGGGCGGCGGCGGACTGATGTCGACGGCGTCCGACTATGCGCGCTTCGTGCAGATGCTGATCGACGGAGGCCGGTTCGGCGGCACTCGGCTCGTCGGCCGCAAGACGATCGAGCTGATGAGCGCCGATCACCTCGGCGCGATCCCGGTGTCGTCGCCTCTGCTGCCGCCAGGGCACGGCTTCGGCCTCGGGTTCGCGGTGCGCACGCAGTCCGGCGTGGCAAGCACGCCGGGTTCGGTCGGCCAGTATTTCTGGAGCGGCATTGCCGGGACGACCTTCTGGGTCGACCCCCAGGAAAAGCTGTACGCGATCCTGATGATCCAGGCGCCGGGCCAGCGCGTGCGGCTGCGGCAGATGTTCCGCTCTCTGGTCTACGCGGCGATCGACGATTAGCAGGCTAGCAGGCCCGTGCGCGAAACCCGCGAACTGACGGCGCGCGCGCTGGCCACCGGCGTCGTGCTCGGCGCTCTGCTGGCGCCGTGCAACGTCTACTCCGGGCTCAGGATCGGCTGGTCGTTCAACATGTCGATCATCGCGCTGCTGGCGAGCATCGCACTGTGGCGGCCTCTGGCCAGGGTTTTCGGGCTGCGCGAATGGAACCGGCTCGAGAGCAACATCGGCCAGACGACGGCGTCGTCGGCAGCGTCGATCGTCTCCGGTGGGCTGGTCGCGCCGATTCCGGCCTACACGCTGATCACCGGGCAGCAACTCGCGCTGGCGCCGCTGATCGCCTGGGTGTTCGCGGTCAGCCTGCTCGGTATCTGGGTCGCCTGGTATCTGCGGCCGGCGCTCGTCGGCCCGGCATCGCAACTGCGTTTTCCCGAAGGATTGGCCACGCTCGAGACGCTGCTCGACGTCTTCGCGCACGGCGCCGAAGCCAGCCGCCGGATCGCCGCGCTCGGCCTGGCCGCGCTGCTGTCGGCGGCCACCCGCTGGGTCGATACCTTTCTGTTGCTGCTGCCGCGCTGGACGCCGGTCGAGGGGCTGGCGCGCTTCACCTTCGTCTTCGAACCGTCGTGGCTGCTGGCCGGCTTCGGCGCGATCATCGGGCTGCGCGTGGGCCTGTCGCTGTTTGCCGGCGCGCTGCTCGCCTGGGGATTGATCGCGCCGCGGATCGCCGGGTCCGTCGTGGCGCTGCCTGATGGCGATGCAGATGCGTCGCTGTTCGGCCCGCTGGTCGAATGGCTGCTGTGGCCTGGCGTCAGCCTGATGGTCGGCGCGACGCTGTCGAGCTTCGCCGTCGGGCTCTGGCGCACGCGCAGGAGTGCGAGCACGGGCGCGGGCGCGCATGCTGCCGGTCCGCGTCGTTGGCTCGGATGGCGTGCCATCGGCGATGCACCGGTGCCGGCACTGGCTTTCGGCGCTGCCGCGCTGCTGACGGTGCTGCTGCAGAGGCTGCTGTTCGGCATCGACTGGTGGATCGCCTTGCTGGCCGTGCCGCTGGCAGTGATGCTCGCGACGGTGGCCGCGCGAGTGGTCGGAGACACCGGCATCCCGCCGATCGGAGCGATCGGCAAGGTCTCGCAACTGAGCTTCGGATTGGCAGCGCCCGGCCAGGCGGTCACGAACCTGATGACGGCCAACGTGGCCGGTGGTGCGGCCGGGCAGTGCGCCGACCTGATGAACGACTTTCTCGTCGGTCGCGGCATCGGCGCGTCGCCGGCGCGGCAGGCGGTCGCGCAGAGCATCGGCGTCGTCACTGGCAGCGTCGTCGGCGCGCTCGTCTATCTCACGTTGATTCCGGATCCGGCCGCGATGCTGCTGACCGAACAGTGGCCGGCCCCGGCGGTCGCGACCTGGAAGGCCGTGGCCGAGGCGATGGCGCATGGGCTGGACTCGGTGCCGGCGTCAGCGCGCGCTGCGATGGTGATTGCGCTGCTCGTCGGTGCGATCGCCGGCCTGCTCGAAGCGAGTCTGCCGGCGCGGTTCGCGCGGCGCCTGCCTAGCGCGACGGCCTTCGGGCTCGCTTTCGTCATTCCGGCGTCGATCTCGCTGACGATGACGGCCGGTGCGCTGGCGGCCGCGGCCTT
>CALLYQ010000043.1 GCA_937858875.1 uncultured Lautropia sp.
GGGTTCGCGCTCATCCTCGTTTCCCGGTGCGATCGTCTTCGCGCTCGAATGGCGCCTTCGCAGCCGGAACCGCCTTCGTCGTCGGTCGTCGCCGTCAGACGTCGTAGGCGGGGTCGACGCCGTAGTCGGGCACCCGTTCGATCCGGTCGCGATCGCCGAAGTCCAGCGGCGCCGCGCTTTCGTAGCCGGGCAGGCCGATCTCCTTGCGCAGCGCGTTCAGCCGGTTCATCCAGCCGCGCCGAAAGGCCTCGAGTTTCGGATTCTTCTCGATCAGTCGCAGGTAAAAGGCCTCGCGCGCGTCGCAGTAGCGCGCCAACGTGCTGCCGAGGTCTTCGCCGCTTTCGCGCAGCGCCTTTTCGGTCGCCGGCCCGAAACTGCCGTCGACGGTGGCGCCGACCGCCTGCTGCAGGAAACGCACGGCGCGCCCCGGGCCCATGTTCACTGCGGTATCGAACTGCACGAGGTCGAGCCTGCGCTGCAGTGCGTCGCAGCGGGGCGGGCGCCAGTAGCCGCCTTCGTAGATGGCGTGGACCTCGTCGTCGAGGATTTCGCGAACCGAGCGGACAGGCTGTCCGCTTCCGGCGCGCCAGGTGTCGTAGACCTTCTGGGTGACGCCCTTGTTCGTGGCGCCGCCGGGATCGGCCGGGTGGTTGACGTAGCCGCCTTCCCAGCGCAGTACGAAGGGCAGGGACTGGTCGAACGACGCGGATTCCATGCTCGCCCCCGGTATCGGCATCGGCCAACGACCGACAGCGACCACTGTACCGGCGCGTCCGGTCGTGATCAACTGTCGCATAGGCTCGTTGCAGATCCTCGTGCCGCGAGCTGTTTCGGAGCACAGCCATGCCACAGGACGACATGCCCCTCGATCACGTGCGCGCGCTGGTGTTGCCCGATGCGCCACCGAGCTACGAGTCTTCACTCGGCACTGCCGACATGGTTCCCGGTTCCGGTGCTCGGGCGCTCGCCCTCGGCTCGCAACTGGCCGAGTTCACCGAGCACGTGGCGCCCGACGTGCGTGCCGCGGTATCCGAGAGCCTGCTGCTCGCCCAGCTCGCGGCGAACAAGGCGGCCGGCGAAGCCGACGTGTTCCGCTGGTACGACGTTTACGTGAGTGTTCTCCAGCACATCGGCTGGCAAACCCAGTCGATGAGTTTCGAGACGCAGTCGCTGTCGGATCGTGATGCCGACATGCACCAGGCGATTTTGCCGGTGGTCACCGCGATGTTCGGACCCGTCGCCGCGGCCGGTTCGCTGGTCTTGTCGGTGCTGCATGGGCTGCGGGAGATGGATCGGGATCGGCCCTGGATCATGTTGTTCGACCGCGCCAGCCAGCATGCGAGCGGCGCGAAGTTCCAGGTCAGCCGCGTCGACTCGGACGTCGCCGGCGATCCCGGCATCGAACTGATGTGCTTCGGGATCGAGGCGAAACGCGCCGTGACGCAGGTCCTGTTCTTCCGTTTCGCGGATACCGGCGCGCAACTGAAGAAGGGGCAGGGCAGCTTGTCGATGGCGAAAGGCCTGCTGATGGAGACCAACGAACTCGTCACTCACCGTGTGCGGCCCTTCGTTGCCGAATACGTGAACAACATCGAGATCTGAAGCGGTGCGAAAACGAGCAGGTCGCCTCGCACACCGGTGGGATTGCACGGCCCGCCCAGCGGCGTAGTCTCGACATACACCGAAGCGTTCGCGGAACCGGTGCGCGCCGCTAGCGTTGCGCTCTCGGTGTCGAGGCAGTCCTGACGTTCGGAGTTGGCAATGAAAGAGAAACTGATCGTCCTGCGCCGTGGCGGCTCGCAGTCGCGCGACGTGTTCCGGGGCCCGAGCTTGGAAGCCGCGGCGCCACCGGAGCCGAAGATCGAGATCGAGGAAGTCGAACGGCGCGAGATTCCCAGGATCACCCGCAACGCCGACGTGGCCGCCGTTGCGCCGCCGATGCCGATGAAACTGATCGCGCCGCTCGACGCACACGCGGCCACGCCGGCCGAGGCCGGGGACATCGCATGGGGCGTGCAGGCCGTGAAGGCCGATACGTCGCCGTTCAACGGCGCCGGTATCGTCGTCTGCGTACTCGACACCGGAATCGATCCGGCGCATCCGGCGTTCGAAGGCGTCGAACTGCTGCGGCGCAATTTCACCGAAGAGGGCGACGACGACGAGCACGGCCACGGCACGCATTGCGCCGGCACGATCTTCGGCCGCCAGGTCGGCAGCACGCGGATCGGCGTCGCGCCCGGCGTGCAGCGTGCGTTGATCGGCAAGGTGCTCGGCGAAGGCGGCGGATCGAGCGAGAGTATCGTCAGCGCGATCCAGTGGGCGGTCGAGAACGGCGCCAACGTGATCTCGATGTCGCTCGGCATCGATTTCCCCGGTTATGCGCGCTGGCTGCGCGAGACGAACGGATTTCCGGAAGAACTCGCCACCTCGCGCGCGCTCGAGGGTTATCGCGCCAACGTGCTGCTGTTCGAGCGCCTCGCCTCGATGGTGCGCGCCGGCAGCCAGCCGACGCTGATCGTCGCGGCCGCCGGCAACGAGAGCCGGCGCAACGAAGACGAGCGCTTCGAGATCGCGGTCTCGCCGCCGGCCGTCTCGGAAGGGATCATCTCGGTCGCGGCCCTCGGACAGGGGGTCGATGGCTTCGGCGTCGCCGACTTCTCGAACACCGGTGCCAATGTTTCGGGCCCCGGCGTGGCCGTCGTGTCGGCGGGCCTGGGGGGCGGCCTGCGCACGATGAGCGGCACCAGCATGGCCTGCCCGCACGTGGCCGGCGTCGCGGCCTTGTGGGCCGAAAGGATCGGCCGGACCGGCCCGTTGAACGTGCTGAACCTGACCGCGCGGCTGATCGGTTCGGCAAGTTTCGACGGCCTGAGCGCCGGCTTCGACCCCTTCGACGTCGGAGAGGGGCTGGTCCGGGCGCCGCAGGGATAGCAGGGCGGAGACAGCATGGCGGAGTTCTGCACGATCTACCTGTCGTCGAGCTTCGAAGACCTGA
>CALLYQ010000044.1 GCA_937858875.1 uncultured Lautropia sp.
GGGCCCGCGCGAGCGCGCGACGGCCTGCGCGGCGCGGCTGCCGCTCGCATCCTGGCCGGCGGCCGACAGCGGTCCGATCGGCAGGAATTCCGGCGGCGCGGCCTCGATCAATGCTTTGCAGATCGCTTCCGCCGTCGATTCGTTGGAGAAGTAGCCGAAGTGCGTGACCTTGTCGCCCCGGTCGAGGACGAAGCTGGCGGCGCTGCCGGCCGAGGTGGCGCTGCCCGAAGAGGCCCCGCCGCCGGTCGCCGCTTCGGGCGTGCCGCGTGGCACGCCTCCGTACATCGAACGCGTCTGCACGACGAGATCGTTGTCGGTCCAGAAGAAAGCGTCGGCGAGCAGGGTCTTGAGCCAGGCGCCCAATGTGTCGCCGGCCGCATCGCCGGCGACGACCCGCAGTTCGCCGGGCAACGGCGCTTCGGCCCGGGTCAGCCACTGGATCACGGCACTGTCGGGCATCATCGCTTCGAGCCCGGGCAGCTGCCTCGGATCGGCCCGGCGGCGTGCCACCTCGCCGAGGAAATCGACGAGTTCCGGCAGCACGACGATGCCGGCCGCCTGCAGTCCCCAGCGCAGCACCGACAGGTAGGCGTCGAGCCGCTTGCTGGCCAGCAGCGTGCCGCGGGCCGGGCAGGCGACGCGGACCACGCGCTCGATGCGCAAGCGCTTGCGGGCGGCGAGGTCGAAGAGCGCCTCGAGCTCGGACCGATGCCTGGCCAGCGCGGGCCCGTCGAACGGCGCGACCTCGGCGTCGCCGAGCGGCTGCCCGGCACTGGCACGCGCCAGCGCCTCGGCCACGAGCCCGCCGCGCGAATGTGTCAGCAGGTGCAGGCGGGCCTCGTCGGGCATCGAGCGCAGCAAGGTGAGCGCGTTGCCGATCGGGCTCTCGCCGACGGTCGGATGATCGAGCGCGAAGACCTGGCCGCGATAGTGTTCGAACAGCGCTTCGACCCGCTGAGGATGCTGGCGCCACAGCTTGCCGAAGGTGCTCGCGGTGTCGACGAAAGTGCCGTGCACGAGCACCAGCAGCGGATCGTCGCCGGCGCCCGGCGACACGCGGTCAAGCTTGCGGCCGCTGGCTTTGAGCGCCTCGAAGGGCTCGACGCCGAGCCGGTAGACGCCGGCGTCGACCTGGCCGTCGAGCCGCTTCGTCACCGTGGCGGCGAGCATGTCGGCGGCGCCGTCCTTGGCGATGCCGGTGATCACCTCGAAGCTTCGCAGCACGACGCGTCCGAGCCAGCCGCGGGTCGGCGCGCCGCGGGTGGCGCCCTGCCCGGCTGCCTGCTCGAGTCCCGGCCAGCCCAGTTGCGCCGGCACCTCGACCTCGGCAACACCGCGCGACGCGCTGCGGGTGCGCGTGTCCTGCGACAGCATCAGGTCGCGCGCGTTCTCGGGATGCAGAATCAGCGTCGGGCCGTTGTCGATGCCGAGCACGACGACGTCTTCGCCGGGACTGGCGACGAGCCGCACCGACTCGCCGGCGCCGCGCCGCGCACCGAGCAGCACCGCCCCCTTGCTGCGCCCGGAACGAAGAGCCGCATCGCCGCCCGCGGCACCGAGGCCGCTGTCGGCGGTTGCGCTGCCGGGGATCACGAAACCGATGTCCTGCCGCTTCGCCATGGCGCGCCTCCGATGCGGGCGGTCCGGACAGGCCATGCCGCGCTCGGCCTACCGCTGCGCCGTTGCCAGCGGCGTCTGGCCTATTCTGCCTTCATCAGGCTCGCCGCGCGAGCCACCCGCGAGTAGGCACGGATCGCCTCGCGCCGCGCGGCCAGCTGCAAGGGACCGGCGATCCCCTTGTCGTGCAGCAGGCGCTCGAGCGCCGTCAGCCAGTGCGACCAGTAGGTGTTGCCCAGGTCGGGATCGCCGGCCGCCTGGGCATCGCGGATTGCCCGCGACAGGCAGGCAGCCCATTCGGGCCATCCGAAATGGCCCGCCTCGTGCAGCGCCAGCGTGATCGCGAACAACTGCGCCTGCCAGGGCGCCTCGAACGCAGCGCCCGTGCTCTCGGGCAGCCCGCAGGCGGCGATCGCGTCGGCGATCGAGCGCACTTCGCTCATGCCGGCGCGCTCCTTGTGCTGTCGAGCCGGCACCTCATGCCGGCTCGAGATACGGTTCCCAGCAGTCGACGTGAACCGCCGAGGCCGTCGTGTCGGCGCCCCACAACTCGGCAGCGTCGAAACGCACCGTATACAGCCATTGCGGATCCTCGCCCCGGCCAGCGCCGCTGCTGTCCGGGTAGACGTGAGCCCCGTGCACCAGCACGATCGTGCCGCGGCGGCCGCGTGCATAGCGCGGCAATCGCGTGTGCGTGAGCGGATTCATCGTGATCGTGCGCACGGCGTCGCCGGGCGCGAAGCGGGCCGGCGCCGGCGCTTCGCGTGCCGTGGGCCCTCCGCGCGCGAGCACGGCCTGCACTCGATCGGCTGCGATCGCCGGCGGGCGCCCTGCCGCGGGCGGCTCGAGCAGCCCCCCCGAACGCAGCTCGGCCTCGGTCGCGAGCCCTCGTTCGAGCATCAGCTTCTCCAGTGCGGCGATCCAGATCTCGTAGTAGCTGCTCGCCAGATACTGGACCGGCGGCAGCGACTCGCGGGCCGCGCGCGATTCGTCGAGTGTCCAGCCGCCGACCGGGCCCATCAGCACGGTCAGCGCCATCGCGCGCCGCTCCCAGTCGTCGTGAAAGACCGGCTCGTCGGGTTCCGGCGCGATCGGCCCGAAGCCGTGCTGGCCGCCGAGATCCTGCGCTCCGTTCATCGCTGCCTCGCTGAAGTTTCGGCGCCCGGGCGCTCGACCACTGCGGTGCCGATCATCGCGTCGCGGCCGATCAACTCGGCCAGCGCCTCTTCGCCCCAGCCTTCGGTGCCTTCCGGCCGCATCGGCAGCACCAGATAGCGGATCTCGGCGGTCGAGTCCCAGACCCGGATCTCGGTCTCGGGCGGCAGCTCGACGCCGAACTCGGCGAGCACGCCGCGCGGGTCGGCCACCGCACGCGAACG
>CALLYQ010000045.1 GCA_937858875.1 uncultured Lautropia sp.
TCGTAGACCTCGAGCGGGCGGCCGACCTGCTGCACGACGCCGTCGCGCATCACGACCAGCTCGAAGGTCGTCCAGCCGATCAACTGCACGATGTTCAGCAACACCGGCAGCCGCGCGAAACTGCTGCCGTATGCCGCGTGCATCAATCCGGCGCTCGACAACGCACTGTCGCAACCGAGCTTCGCTGACCAGGCGAGCAGGCCGGCACCCAGCAGCGATCCGCCGAGGATCGCGAGCATCGCCGCCTTCGTGCCGAGCGCCGGCACCAGGTACGAACCGACCTGCATCACCAGCAGGCCCACGCCGAGGCTCAGCCAGAGCGAAGCGTGGTCGCGCCAGCCGAACAGGCGCTCGGCGGCCGGGATCGGAATCAGCGAGGTGTTGCGTGCGACTGCACTGCCGGTAGCGGCGTTCATCTGGCTTCCCTGCGCGAGGATTAACTCAATCAGGTTCGAAGGGTCTTTCTCAGCTGCACGCCAGAAAACGACTCCCGGCGTGCGGCACCCCCAGCTCGAGCGGATCCGCTGCAGCGAATCCGCGGCGCAAGTTTAAACCAAGTGGCTCAGTGCACTCGGCCTCTCAGCTCAATATCGCTACGCCAAACGAGCCCGCAGCGCGGCTCAGGCTGTCGTCGAAAGTCGCAAGCGCGCAATTTCGGACCAATGCCAGCTGCAAGTAACAAGCGTCGTAGACAGTCAGCGAATGGCTGGCGGCCATCGCGCTGGCGTCGAGCATCGACTTGGCGCCGAGCGGCTCGAGTGCAATCGGCATCGAGGTGAACGCATCGAGCAACTCCAGACGAGTCGCCGCAGAGAGCCTGCCCCTGCGCTCAGCCTGCAATAGCGCATTCCCGACTTCGAGCAGCAGCAGCGACGGTGCATGAGGTCGCTGACTGATCACTCGTTCGATGAGCCGCTCGGCGGCTTCGCTGCGCTCATCGGGCAGCAGCCAGGCGAGCACCACGGATGCGTCGAGCACAAAGGCCATGGAGCTCAGTAGCGGTGGCCGCCGTGCGCCAGTTCGCGTGCAGTCTCACCTTCGCCGAGGATCGAGCCCAGTCCGATGCCCTGTCGCTCGAGCTTCCTCCGGATCCGCCCGACCTTCTCCAGCGCGCTCCGGATCGCTGCCTCGTCGCCGTTGTCGAAGGGGATCAACTGGGCGACCGGCCGGCCATGCCGAGTGATGACGAAGCGTTCGCCCTTGGCAGCCCGTTCGAGCAACTTGGGCAGGTGCGTCTTCGCATCGTAGGCGCTGACGGGTTCAGCGGCGATCAAGGTAGGCTTCATCAGACCAGTTTCGACCAGTCGAAATTTCCTGTCAAGCGAAAGTGAGCAGCCTCTTCTCCATGGGAAGCCAGACACTGCTTTCTAACTCTGGGTCCCAGCCTTGCTGATCGGGGCCCCATGCGTCAACCCAAGGAGGACCGCGCAATGAGACACCTTCTAGCCCTGGCCGCGCTGGCCGCAGGCGCCGTGGCAGTCACCAAACAGATGAACCGGTCACGCGGCGCCACGAAGACGTCGACCGTCGAGGAATCGATCGAGATCGACGTACCGGCCCGCAGCGCCTACAACCAGTGGACCCAGTTCGAGGATTTCCCGCGCTTCATGCACGGCGTCATCGAAGTCCGCCAGCTCGACGACAAGCGCCTGCGCTGGCGCGCCGAGATCGGCGGCAAGACCGAGGAGTGGGAGTCGGAGATCACCGAGCAGATCCCCGACAAGCGGATCGCGTGGCGCAGCCTGCACGGCCCGCGCAACGCCGGCGTCGTGACCTTCCACCGGCTGGACGACGAGCGCTGCCGCGTGATGCTGCAGATGAACTACGAGCCGCGCGGCGTTGCCGAGACGCTCGGCGACATGGTCGGCGCACCGGCAATGCGCGTCTGCGGCAACCTGCAGCGTTTCAAGGATTTCCTCGAAAGCCGCGGCAGCGAGACCGGCGCCTGGCGCGGCTCGATCGACGAGCCGGGGAGCGATCGCGGCTCCGCCATGGGAGCCTGACGCCGCGCGACCTCACTGCAGCTTGATCCCCGCCGCCTCGACCACCTTCGCGTAGCGCCCGAGGTCTTCGCGCATCTGTTCGCCGAAGGCTTCGGGGCTGCCGGGCGACGCCTCGATGCCCATCACGCCGAGTTTCTCGCGCACGGTCGGGTCCTTCAGCGCCGCGTTCAGCGCCTCGTTCAGCCGGCCGACGATCTCGGGCGAAGTCTTTGCCGGCGCGAGCAGGCCGACCCACGAATTGACGACGAAGTCCGGCACGCCGCTCTCGATGAAGGTCGGGACCTCGGGCAGCGAATCGGTCCGTTGCGCGCTCGACACGGCGATGGCGCGCAGTTTTCCGGCCTTCACGTGCGCGTGCGCCCCGGCTACGGCCGTGTAGACGAGCGGAATATTGCCGCCGAGCAGATCTGACATGGCCTGCCCGCCGCCCTTGTACGGAATGTGCGTGAGCCGGGCACCGGTGCGCTGCTTCAGCAGCTCGCCGGCGATGTGGGGCGTGCCGCCGGTGCCCGAGGTGCCGTAGGAAAGGCCGTTCGCGTCGGACTTCGACAGTTCGATGACGTCGTTCAGCGTTTTCGCCTTGACCTCGGGATGAGCGACGAGGATCAGCACCGCGTCGCCGATCTTGCCGACCGGCGCGAAGTCCTTCAGCGTGTCGAAGGGCACCTTCGCGAACACGTGGGGGTTGATGACCATCGTGCCGTCGAAGGCCAGCACCAGCGTGTAGCCGTCGGCCGGCGCCTCGGCGCCCAGTTGCGTGCCGATGTTGCCCGACGCGCCCGGCTTGTTTTCGACGACCACCTGCTGACCGAGGCGCCGGGACAGCTCGTCGGCGATCAGCCGCCCGCTCGTGTCGGTCACGCCGCCCGGAGCGAAAGGCACGATCAGGCGGATCGTGCGCTCGGGCCAGTTCGCCTTCTGCGCAACGGCGGACGAGGGAACGGCGGCCACCGCCGCCAAAGCGGCCGCTGCGGCCAGCATCGCGCGGCGCGCGCCGGCGAATCGGGTCTTCGTCATCGGGGTGTCTCCTGCCGGGGTTCGTTGTTCGGCGCGGCACTGCGTTCGCCGACGCCCGCCAGCATATCGCGGGGGCGGGCGTTCGTGCGATCGAACTCGCAGCTCAGTCCTCCGCGTACCGCCTTTCGAATGCCCAGACGTCTTCGAAGCCCATCAGCTTCGTGAGCTCGCCGAAGGGCTGCAGCGGCACATCGAGCCCGGACGACGAACCCGTCTCGCGGATACCCCGGTAGACCGCCTTCATCGCCTCGACCGCCGCCAGCAGCGCGGTGACCGGGAAGATCGCGAGCTTGTAGCCGATCGATTCGAGCTCGGCCTGCGACAGCACCGGCGTGCGCCCGCCCTCGACCATGTTGGCGAGCAGCGGCAGCTCGAAGGCTTCGCCGATCCGGCGCATTTCCTCTTCCGATTCGGGCGACTCGACGAACAGCACGTCGGCGCCGGCCTTCGCGTAGGCCTCGGCCCGGCGCAGCGCCGCGTCGAGGCCGAGCGTCGTGCGCGCATCGGTGCGCGCGACGATCAGGAACTCGTCGGAGCTGCGCGAATCGGCCGCGACCCGGATCTTCCGCACCATGTCTTCGACTGGAATCACTCGCCGGCCCGGCGTATGACCGCACTTCTTCGGGAATTCCTGGTCCTCGAGCTGGATCGCCGCCGCCCCGGCCGCCTCGTAGCCGCGAACCGTATGACGGATGTTGAGCAGTCCGCCATAGCCGGTGTCGCCGTCGGCGATCAGCGGCGTACGCGCCATGCCGGCCATCGCGCTCACGCGCCCGACCATGTCGCTGTAGGTTGCGAGCCCGGCGTCGGGCAGCCCGAGATGCGAAGCCACGGTGCCGAACCCGGTCATGTACAGCGCATCGAAGCCGAAGCTTTCGGCCAGACGCAGCGAGACCATGTCGTAGACGCCGGGCGCCACGAGCAGGCCGGGTTCACGAAGCCGCTGCCGCAGCGAAGGAGTCGTCTTGTCGTTCATCGAAAGCTCCTGTCGAGCAAGGGATCCTGGAGCCCCGCTTCGGCGAAACCCCTGGCGCGCAGCAGGCAGGCGTCGCAGCCGCCGCAGGGTTGCCCTTCAGGCCCCGGATCGTAGCAACTGCAGGTGATCGAGTAGTCGACGCCGAGCGCGACGCCCTCCCGGATGATGTCGGCCTTGCTCATCGAACTGAGCGGCGCGTGGATCTTCAGCGGCCGGCCGCCTTCGACGCCGGCTCGGGTCGCGAGATTCGCCATCCGCTCGTAGGCCTCGATGTACTCGGGGCGGCAGTCCGGGTAGCCGCTGTAATCGAGCGCGTTGACACCGATGAAGATGTCGGTGGCGCCGAGCACCTCGGCATAGGCGAGCGCGAACGACAGGAAGATCGTGTTGCGCGCCGGCACGTAGGTGACCGGGATGCCGCCGCCGATCTCGTCGCCGCGCCGGCCCTTCGGCACCTCGGCGTCGCCGGTCAGCGCCGAGCCGCCGAATACCCTGAGATCGATCTCGGCGACGACGTGATTCGTCACGCCCATGGCTTGCGCGACGTCGCGAGCCCGCTCCAGTTCGATCGCATGCCGCTGGCCGTAGCGGAAGCTCAGCGCGCAGGGCTCGTAGCCCTGGCTGCGCGCGATGGCCAGCACGGTGGTGGAATCGAGGCCGCCGCTGAGCAGCACGACGGCCTTGGGACGCTCGTTCATTTTTCGAACCGGTGTTTTGTGCGATGAGCCTCTCATCCTGCCACGGTGCAGATTGCCGGTCGCATCTCCGGTATCTTTCGACCATGAACAAGAGCGTTCGACTGCCCGAAGGCGAACAGGTCCCGGCGCTGGGCCAGGGCACCTGGATGATGGCCGAGGATCCGGCCGCGC
Organism: uncultured Lautropia sp.; assembly: GCA_937858875.1. Classification (GTDB taxonomy): domain Bacteria; phylum Pseudomonadota; class Gammaproteobacteria; order Burkholderiales; family Burkholderiaceae_E; genus Zeimonas. Next base: position 4,866 of record CALLYQ010000045.1, read on the forward strand.
GTGCCGAGGAACTCGCGACGCTGCGTTTGGGCCTGGACTTGGGCCTCACGCTGATCGATACGGCCGAGATGTACGGCGAGGGGCTTGCCGAAGAGCTGGTCGGCGAGGCCATCGCCAGCCGTCGCGACGAGGTTTTCCTCGTCAGCAAGGTCTATCCGCACAACGCTTCGCGCCGCGGCGCCATCGCCGCCTGCGAGCGCAGCCTGCGCCGGCTGGGAACCGACCGGATCGACCTGTACCTGCTGCACTGGCGCGGCCAGGTTCCGTTGGCCGAAACGGTGCAAGCCTTCGAGACGCTGCAGCGCGACGGCAAGATCCGCCACTGGGGGGTGAGCAACCTCGACATGGCCGACATGCGCGAACTCTGGAAGCTGCCCGGTGGCGACCGGGTGGCGACGAACCAGTTGCTGTACAACCTCGGCCGACGCGGCATCGAATGGGACCTGCTGCCCTGGCTGCGCGAGCGCGGCGTGCCGGTGATGGCCTATTCGCCGCTCGAGCAGGGCGAGCTGATACAGCACCCCGGCCTGCAGGACTTCGCAAGACGCGCCTCGATGAGCCCGGCCCAGGCGGCACTGGCCTGGCTGCTGTCGCGCGATGACGTCATCGTGATCCCGAAGGCCGCGCGTCGGGAACGGGTCAAGGAGAACGCGGCGGCGCTCGATCATCGGCTCGATGCCGCGCAACTCGCCGAACTCGACCGCCTGTTCGCGCCGCCGCGCGGGCCGGTGCCGCTCGAGATGATCTGAACGTTGCTTGCGTAGCGTGCCCGCTGCCCCGATCTCCACCAGCGAGTTCGTCACACCGCGCCCGATCGCCGGCTACCGCGTCGTCGGCACTGCCTTCCTGCTCGCCGTCTTCGCCTGGGGCCACGGCTTCTACGGCCTGTCGGTCTACGTCCAGTTCCTCGGCGGCCCCGACGGTTGGTCGCCGACGCTGCTGTCGGCCGCGACGACCTTCTACTTCGTCCTCGGTGCGCTCGCGATGCTGGCGACCGAGCGGCTGTCTGCCCGGGTGCCATGGCGACGGCTGAGCGCGACCGGCGTCGTGCTGATGTCGGTCTCGACCAGCGCGCTGGCCTGGGCGCCGAATGCCGTGCTGCTGTTCATCGCCTATGCAGCGATGGCCTGCGCCTGGGCCGCGTGTTCGGGCACCGCGGTCAACGGCATCGTCGGGGAATGGTTCGACGCGCGGCGCGGGATGGCGGCGAGCATCGCACTCACCGGCGCGAGCTTCGGCGGCATCGTCGTCGTGCCGCTGTTCGTGTTCGCGATCGGCCACCTCGGCGTCGGGCCGGGCATTGCCACGGTCTCGATGCTGCTGGCGCTCGCGATGCTGGTGCTGATCCAGCTGAACCTCGTCGCGCCGATCGCGGTCGACGGCGAGGCAAGCCCGGCGCGCCCGATGGGATCGGCTGCCGCCCCGGCCGACTCCGCCACGATGACCGACGCCGCCACGATGACCGACGCCGCCACGATGACCGACGCCGCCACGATGTCCGACGCGGCCACCACGACCGTCGACGAGGGGGCACCGCTCGCAGACGGCCCACCGCTGCGACAACTGGCACCGGTCTGCGCGTTGTTCGCGATCGGCTGGTACGCGCAGGCCGGCTTCCTCGCGCTGCAGATCCCGATCCTCGCGCCGCGCATCGGCGAGATCGACGCGGCCGCGGCGGTCGCAGCGACGACCGGCGCGGCGATCGCCGGCCGCCTGCTGCTCGGCCTGCTGATCGACCGGCTCGATCACAGGGTCGCAACGGCCGCGAGCTACCTGCTGCAGGCGGGCGGGATGGGCGTGCTTCTCGTCGCCGACACGAAGTTCGGCGTGTTCGCCGGCTGCATGCTGTTCGGCCTGTCGGTCGGCAACATCATCACGCTGCCGACCTTGTTCGCACAGCGCGAGTTCGCCACCCGGCATTACGGCCGCGTCATCGCGCGCATCTGGTCGATCGGGCAACTGGTGTTCGCGTTCGGCCCGGTCAGCGCCGGGCTCGTGCTGGCGGCGGCCGGTTCGTCGGGACCGGCAATCGCCGGATGCGCCGCCTGCCAGCTCCTTGCGGCGCTGCTGTGCCTGTACCGGGTGCGCGGACCGGCCGACACCGGTCGATGAACGGAATCTTCCTCGCGATCGTCGCCGGCGCCTTCGCCGCGGCCGCCTGGC
>CALLYQ010000046.1 GCA_937858875.1 uncultured Lautropia sp.
CAAGGTGCCGGTCGTGTCCGGCGTCTGCGACGGCTTCATCGGCAATCGAATGCTGGCCGAATACGGCTGGCAGGCCGCGCAGCTGCTGCACCAGGGCGCGACGCCGGAACAGATCGACAGGGCGCTCGAGAACTTCGGCATGGCGATGGGCCCGTACCGGATGAGCGACCTGGCCGGCGGCGACATCGGTTGGGCGATCCGCAAGCGCCGCTACGCGGAGAACCCGGACGCGCGGCGTTACGCGGTCGCCGATCGTCTGTGTGAGATGGGCCGCTTCGGCCAGAAGACCGGCGGCGGCTGGTACGACTACGCGCCCGGCGACCGCAAGCCGAAGCCGTCGGCGGTGACCCGGGAAGTGCTCGAGGCGTACTGGAAGGACAACGGCGTGACGCCGCGCGAGTTCTCCGACGAGGAAATCGTCTCCCGGCTGATCTATGCGCTCGCCCACGAAGGCGCGCGCATCCTCGAGGAGGGCATCGCCGCGCGCGCCTCCGACATCGACGCCGTCTATCTGCATGGCTACGGCTTTCCGGCCTGGCGCGGCGGCCCGATGTTCCACGCGGACACGGCGGGACTCTTCAACGTCAGGCGCGCGATGCGGCGCTGGGCGCGCGACGACGCCTGGTGGCAGCCGACGGAACTGCTCGAAAGCCTCGTGAACGAAGGACGCCGGTTCAACGGCTGAGCAAGGCGCAGCAGGTTGTACACCGCACCGCACAAGGAAATTCACATGCAACAAGAAGCTGTCATCGTTTCCACTGCACGCACCGGCCTGGCGAAGAGCTGGAAGGGTGCGTTCAACATGACCCACGGCGCCACGCTCGGCGCGCACGCCGTCCGGCACGCGGTCGAAAGATCGGGCCTCGCCTTCGACGAGATCGAGGACTGCATCATCGGCGCATCGCTGCTGGAAGGCACCACCGGTGGCAACGTCGCGCGCGGAATCGCGCTGCGCGCCGGGTTGCCGATCTCCACCGGGGGCGTGTCGGTCAACCGGTTCTGCTCGTCGGGCCTGCAGACCATTGCGATGGCCGCGCAGCGCGTGATGGTCGAGGGCGCGCCGGCCATCGTCGCCGGCGGCGTCGAATCGATCTCCTGCGTGCAGAACCAGGCGAACCAGTTCATGCGCCGGGATCCCTGGCTGCTCGAGCACAAGCCCGAGTACTACTGGAGCATGCTGCAGACGGCCGAGACCGTCGCGAAGCGCTACGGCATCTCCCGGGAGCGGCAGGACGAATACGGCGTGCGCAGCCAGCAGCGCGCGGCGCAGGCTCAGGCCGACGGGCGCTTCGACGCAGAGATCGTGCCGATGACGACCACGATGGCGGCGGTCGATGCCGCGACCGGTCGCGTCACGACGCGCGAAGTCACGATCTCCGCCGACGAAGGCATTCGTGCCGATACCACGCTCGAGGGCGTGTCGAAGATCCGCTCGGCGCTGCCCGGCGGCGTCGTTACGGCCGGCAATGCCAGCCAGTTCTCCGATGGCGCGTCGGCCTGCGTCGTGATGAACGCGAAGCTCGCCGAAAAGCGCGGGATCGAGCCGCTGGGCATCTTCAGGGGCTTCGCGATCGCCGGATGCGAGCCCGATGAAATGGGGATCGGCCCGGTGTTCGCTATTCCCCGTCTGCTCGAGCGTACCGGCGTAAAGCTGGAGGACGTCGGCCTGTGGGAGCTGAACGAAGCCTTCGCCTGCCAGGTCCTCTACTGCCGCGACCGGCTCGGGATTCCCGACGATCGGCTGAACGTCAACGGCGGCGCGATCGCCGTCGGTCATCCGTACGGCGTCAGCGGCTCGCGCCTGACCGGGCACGCGCTGATCGAAGGCAAGCGTCGTGGCGTGAAGTACGTCGTGGTGACGATGTGCATCGGCGGCGGCCAGGGTGCCGCCGGCCTGTTCGAAGTGATTTAAGCCTCGAAGTTCGTTTCAAGGAAATCCGGAATGACTGCTGTTGCGAAACTGTTCGATCTCTCGGGCCGGACGGCCCTCATCACCGGCGGCTCCAGCGGGCTCGGGCTGCAGATCGCCGAGGCGCTAGGCGCGCAAGGCGCGCGCGTCGTGATCTCGGCCCGCAAGGCCGATGCGCTGGAGACGGCGCGAAAGCATCTGTCCGAACTGGGCATCGATGCGAGCTGGATCGCCGCCGACAACGCGAACGACGAGGATGTCGAGCGCCTGGCGAACGAGGCCGTCGAACGGCTCGGCAAGGTCGACATCCTGGTCAACAACGCCGGTGCGACCTGGGGCTCGAGCACGGCCGAGCACCCGCTGGCCGCCTGGGACAAGGTCATGAACCTCAATGTGCGATCGGTGTTCCTGCTGACCCGGAAGATCGGCAAGCTGTCGATGATTCCCAATCGCTACGGGCGCGTCGTCAACCTGGCGTCGATTGCCGGCTTGAAAGGTCCCGGACCGGGCGCGCAGCCGACCATCGCCTACAACACCAGCAAGGGCGCGGTCGTGAACTTCACGCGTGCGCTGGCCGGCGAGTGGGGCCAATACGGCATCACCGTCAACGCGCTGGCGCCCGGCTTCTTCCCTTCGAAGATGACCAGAGGGACCATCGAGAAGGTCGGTATCGAGAAGCTGTCCGCGCGCGTTCCGCTGCAGCGCATCGGCGACGACGACGATCTGAAGGGCGCGGCACTGCTGTTCGCGAGCGACGCGGGCAAGCACATCACCGGCCAGATCCTGGCCGTCGACGGCGGGCTCACCGCCGTCTGATCGCTGTTCCGACAGCCTCCTGACGCGGCACAGGGACCTGGCAGCGCCACGCGCCGCGCCCGGGCCGCGACAACCGAAGACAAACGAGCGTCCGGGCGAGAGCCTGGGCCGAGGCTTCGTGCGCGCCGCGAGCGCGCATGGGAATACCGATGAATGCCAGCGACTACATGAATCCCGGCCTGCTGCGAACCGAGGAAGACATCAGGCGTTTCGAGCGCGTGCCGCTCGAAGAGCGCGGGCTGCCTCGTTCGACCTACCAGATGCTGATGGACGGATGCGCGATCGATCCGTCGAAAACGGCGATCCACGAGTTCTCCGACGGCAGCCGGCCGATGGCGACGGACCGCCGGACCACGTACGCGGAACTGCGCGCGAAGGTCAACCAGACGGCAAACCTGCTGTTCGATCTCGGCGTCGGCAAGGACGACGTCGTCTCGGTGCTGATGCCGGCGGTGACCGAATCGCAGTTCGTGCTGTGGGGCGCGCAGGCGGCCGGCATCGTCAATCCGGTCAACTGGATGCTCGAGCCGGAGATCCTGGTCCAGATGTTCCGGGCGGCGGCCACGAAGGTGCTCGTCGTCTACGGCGGCGACGAGCACGCGCAGCCGTGGCCGAAGCTCGAGGCCGTCGTGCCGCAGCTGCCGTCGCTGCGCGCGGTCGTGCGCGCCGGCGGCCAGAGGCCATGCCCGGCTGCGATCGGCGATGTCGAAGTCGTCGACTTCGGCGCTTCGCTGGATCGCTATCCGGCCGATCGGCTGGTGTCCGGACGCGTGTTCGATCCCGACGATACGGCTTCCTTGTTCCATACGGGCGGAACGACCGGCGCGCCCAAGCTGGCCCGGCACCTGCACCGCAACCAGGTGTTCTGGATCTGGGCGTCGAAATATCTGTCAGGCCCCGGCGCGGAGGAAGTCCGGCTGATCGGTGTTCCGATCTTTCACGTCGCCGGAGCGATCGTCGGCTGCTACGGGCCATTGACGCGCGGCGCGAGCATCGTGCTGATGACCTCGGCCGGCTACCGGCATCCGACCGTCGTGCCGAATCTGTGGCGGATCGTCGAGGCGTTCAGGGCGAGCACGGTGACCTTCGTGCCGACGCTGGTCAACCAGCTGCTGTCGATTCCGGTCGACGGCGCTGACCTGTCGAGCGTGAGCTACGCCGCCTGCTCGACGGCGCCGTTGTCGACGGCGGCCGCCGAAGCCTTCTTCGCCATGACCGGGCTGCGGATCCGCGAGAGCTACGGCATGACTGAAACGATGGCGGTCACGTTCATCACGCCATCTACCGACCGGCCGAAGGTCGGCAGCTCCGGGCTGCGCATTCCGTATCAACAGGCGCGCATCGTCGAACTCGATCCGCACGGCAGGATCCGCCGCGACTGCGGGCCGGGTGAGCCGGGGCTCGTCCT
>CALLYQ010000047.1 GCA_937858875.1 uncultured Lautropia sp.
TGCCGTTCTTGTTGCGGTTGGAGACCACCCAGTCGATCGCCGCGATCGCCTGCGTCAGCGCCTGAGCCTGGATTGTCACGTAGCCTGCCATCTGCGTCTCCCGGGCACGGGTTTCGAAATCGGCGCAAGTGTACTGCTTGCGCCGTCGCCGGCGCGCGCCGGCAGCCGATTGTCTGTCAAGACTGTTTACAATCGGAACGACCGAGAGAACGACAGGAGACTCGCGTGGAGCTGCCGAAGATCGCGCTGCCGACCAACGCGTTCAAGCGCGCGCTCGCCGCAGGCGAAGCGCAGATCGGGTTGTGGTCGAGCATTCCATCGAACTACACGGTCGAGATCCTTGCCGGCGCCGGCTTCGACTGGATCCTGCTCGACACCGAGCATTCGCCCAACGATCTCGAGTCGGTGCTCACGCAACTGCAGGCGGCCGCAGCCTATCAGACCACGGCGATCGTGCGCGTGCCCTGGAGCGACCAGGTCGTCATCAAGCGCTATCTCGACGCCGGTGCCCAGTCCCTGCTGATCCCGTTCGTCTCCACGGCCGACGAGGCGCGGGCAGCCGTTTCCTACACGCGTTATCCGCCGCGGGGCGTGCGGGGCGTCGGCGGCACGACGCGGGCGACCCGCTTCGGGCGAGTGCGCGACTACGCGCGGCACGTGCAGCAAGAGCTCTGCGTACTCGTGCAGGTCGAGACGAAGCAGGGGCTCGACGAACTCGAGGCGATCTGCGCGGTCGACGGCGTCGACGGCGTGTTCATCGGCCCGGCCGACCTTCATGCCTCGCTGGGCCATACCGGGCAGACCGAGCATCCCGACGTGCTGCCGGTGATCGACGACGCGATCCGACGGATTCGGGCGGCCGGCAAGGCGCCCGGCGTGCTGACTCCGAACCGGTTGCTGGCGCGTCGCTGGCTCGATTGCGGTGCATTGTTCGTTGCGGTCGGTGCCGATGTGGGTATCCTTGCACGCGGCGCCGAAGCACTTGCGGCCGAGTTCCGCGATCGCGGCGCCGGGTAGGGCGGTTCACAAAACAGGAGGAGACGATGAGAAGACAGCTGAAAGGGCTGCTCGCCGTGACGGCGATCGCAGCGGCCTTCGCGGCGCCTGCGCAGGCGCAGCAGGTCACGTTCATGACAGGTCCGCAGGGCGGCTCCTGGATCCCGCTCGGCGGTGCGCTGAAGGCGATGTGGGAAAACGGCGTGCAGGGATTGCGCATCCAGATGACGCCGGGCGCCGGCATCGCGAATGTTCGCGGCATCGACGAAGGCAAGGCGCAGATCGGCTTCGCGAACTCGATCACGACGGTCGACGGCCTGCACGGCAATGCCCCGTATCCGAAGAAGGTCACGAACGTCTGCCAGGTCGCGAACCTTTATCCGCAATTTTTCCAGGTCGTGGCGCTGGCCGACTCGGGCGTGAACTCGTTCGCCGACTTCAAGGGCAAGGCGCTGGTCATGCAGCCGAAGGGCAACACGGCCGAGATCATCACGCAGCACATGCTGAAGGTCTACGGCATGGGCTACGACTCGCTGTCGAAAGCCAACTTCGTGGCCGGCTACAACGACGCCGTGTCGATGCTGAAAGACGGCCATGCGGTCGCTTTCACGCTCGGCACGACGGCACCGGCCTCGTCGGTGATGAACCTGGCCAGCGCGCGCGACATCAAGCTGATCGGTGTCGACGACAAGGTGCTCGGCGAGATGAAGAAGATCAACCCCGGCTACAGCAAGCTGCCGATCAAGGCCGGCACCTATCCGAAGCAGGACAAGGACGTCGACGTGATCGCGTACTCGACGCACATCGTCGCCGCCTGCGACCTGCCCGAGGATCTCGTCTACGGGATGACGAAGGCGATGGCCGAGAACGTCGGCGACATGGGTGCCGTCGTCAAGGCGATCGAAGGGCTGACGCCGAAGGAGATGGCCGCCGACATCGGCGTGCCGTTCCACAAGGGCGCCGAGAAGTACTACAAGGAAGTAGGTGCTCTCTGAAAAAATGGATGAATGAATCTACTGAGCGGCCCGATCTCGGGCTGCTCGCTACGATTCCTTCACCCATTTTTACGTGACACGAGGGAACCGCGCAGACGGCGCCCGTAGAGGAGACGATCGATGACCGAAGTTGCCGCCGAGGCGCCGCGCTCGCGGGCCCTTGCGCTGGTCGTCGCGGCGATCGCGATCGCGATGTCGCTGTGGCACATGCACATCGCTGCCTTCGGCCCGCCCGAAACCTATTTCTTTCGCGGCGGTCACCTGCTGTTCGCGCTTAGCCTGGTCTTCCTGCTGTACCCGACGCGCTTCGGCGGTGCGTTGATGTCGCGGTCGCTCGACGTGCTGCTGCTGCTCGGCAGCATCGCGATCGTCGGCCACCTGTTCGTCAACCACGAGTACATCGTCAACCGGATCATCTACATCGACGACCTGAACTTCGTCGACATGGTGCTCGCGGTGATCGCCGTCGTGATCGTGCTCGAAGGCACGCGCCGCGTGATCGGCTGGGCGCTGCCGCTGACCGCGCTGGTGTTCCTGGCGCACGCGGTCTTCGTCTCGAACGTCACGCCGACGATGCTGATGGAACAGCTTTACCTGTCGACCGAGGGCATCTTCGGCTCGACACTCGGTGTCTCGGCCTCGTACGTGATGCTGTTCGTGCTGTTCGGCGCGTTCATGGAGAAGAGCGGCACCGGACAGCTTTTCATGGACTTCGCGATGGCGCTGACTGGCCACACGGCCGGTGGTCCGGGCAAGGTAGCCGTCGTCAGTTCGAGCCTGTTCGGCACCGTTTCGGGCAGTGCGGTGGCCAACGTCATGGTCGACGGGCCGCTGACGATTCCGCTGATGAAGCGCAGCGGGTTCAAGCCGCCGTTTGCCGCCGCGATCGAGGCGGTCGCTTCGACCGGTGGCCAGATCATGCCGCCCGTCATGGGCGCCGCCGCGTTCGTGATGGCCGAGTTCCTCGCGGTCAGCTACCTGCAGGTCACGCTGTGGGCGCTGGTGCCGGCGATCCTCTACTACGTCGGCGTGTTCGCCGCCGTGCACTTCCAGGCGCGCCGCTTCGGACTTTCGGGCGTGCCGCGAGCCGAATTGCCGCGGCTGGGCCGCGTGCTGGCCGATCGCGGACACCTGTTCATTCCGATCGTCATCGTGCTGATCGGCCTTGCTCTCGGTTATTCGGCGCCGCTGTGCGCGCTGGTCGCCGCGCTGTCGTGCCTGCCGCTGGCCCTGCTGCGCAAGACCACACGCGAAGGCATCGGCTTCCACAGCATCATCGAGGCGCTGATCGAGGGCGCGAAGAACACGCTGGCCGTCGCGATGGCCTGCGCCTGCGCGGGCATCGTGATTGGCTGCGTGTCGATGACCGGACTCGGCATCACCTTCACGCAGTTCGTCGTGACGATGTCGCAGAACGCCTTGCCGCTGGCACTGCTGCTTACGGCGATCGCCGGGATCGTGCTCGGCATGGGCATGCCGACCACGCCTGCCTACATCGTCATGGTCGCGCTGCTGGTGCCGGCACTGGTCAAGCTCGGCGCGGCCGTGCCCGCCGCGCACATGTTCGCGTTCTACTTCGCGATCCTGTCGGCGATCACGCCGCCAGTGGCGCTGGCCGTGTTCGCTGCGGCCGGCCTTGCCAAGTCCGACTTGTGGGCAACCGGCATCGCCGCAATGCGCGTTGCCGCGCCAGCCTACATCGTGCCGTTCATGTTCATCTACGAACCGGCGCTGCTGCTCGAAGGCGACTGGCTGCTGATCGCGACCTCGACGGTCAGCGCAATCGCCGGTGTGCTCTGCCTGGCCGGTGGCCTGCAGGGCTGGGCGCTCGGGCCGGCGGCGATGTGGCAGCGAGTGCTGCTGATCAGCGCGGCACTGCTGCTGATCAAGCCCGGGCTGTACACCGACGCCGCGGGCGTCGTGCTGGTCGCGATAACGCTCGGCCCGGCGCTGCTGCGCAGGCAGGCGGCGAGCCGGCAGCCGGTGCCGCCTTCGGCCGGCTGACCTGGCCCGGCCCCCGCCGCCAGGCCGGGTCCGGCCATAATGATGCGGGCTGGCTTTCGGGGAGCGATGATGGATCTGGAACTGCGATCGAAGCTCGTGCTGGTGTCCGGCGCGAGCAAGGGCATCGGGCTTGCGTGCGCCCGTGCGTTCCTGCGCGCCGGTGCGCGCGTCGTTGGGGTTTCGCGCGGACAGCCGGCGCTGGATGCGGCGCGCGAGGCGCTGGCCGGCGAGGGCTTCGAGCTGCGCACCGAATCCGTCGACCTGATGGACGCGCAGGCTGCCGGCGCGCTGGTCGATCGCGTCGAGCGTGAAATCGGCCCGATCGACGTGCTGGTCAACTCGGCTGGCGCCGCGCGCCGCTACGGGCCGGCCGAGCTCGACGCTGCGGGCTTCAGGCAGGCGATGGACGCCAAGTACTTCACCGCGGTCCATCTGATGGAACCGATCGCCAAGCGAATGGCCGGGCGCGGCGGCGGCGCGATCGTCAACATCATCGGGCAGGGCGGTCGTCAGGCGAATGCGATGCACATCGCCGGCGGCTCGGCGAATGCAGCGCTGATGCTGGCGACCGTCGGCATGGCGCAGGCCTGGGCGGCGAAGGGCGTTCGCGTCAACGGGATCAACCCGGGCATCACGCGCACCTCGCGCGTAGAGGAGGGACTGGCGGCCGAGTCGCGTGCCACTGGTCGCAGCCGCGAGGAACTGCTCGAGCGAGCGATCGCGCGGATTCCGATGGGCCGGATGGCCGAGCCGGAGGAGATCGCAGAGGTGGCGCTGTTCCTGGCGTCGGCGCGCGCGTCGTATGTCTCGGGGGCGATCATTCCGATGGATGGCTGCGCGGCGTCGGTGATCTGATCGCGCTCAAAGGCGGGCGCGGTCAGGCCGTGCCGTGCGGGTCATCTGCGCTGACGTCCAGAGTCGATGGCGTGCCGGCCATGCGGCGGCCATCGTCGCTGATTCACGACGGGTCTATGGGTTCGGCTGCCGTAACCGCTGAACGAGCTCGGCGCCGTGGTCGGAGATGTGGTGTTTCAGCACATCGATCGCCAAATCCGCGTCGTGCAGCGCGCACGCTCTGGCCATCGACTCGTGTTCGTCGAGCACTTGCGCCCACTCTCGAAGATTCGCCGCCTCATCTCGTTCGCGAGACTCGCGGTCCGGGGTTTCCTTTGTCTCGCCTTGCGTGACGATCCTCATCCGGATATGCCGCGCGAAAAGTTGCTGCAGCTGCTCGATGCTGGCGAGGAGTCGTGGACGCCTGGCCGGCAGGTAAAGGCGTTGGTGGAACTTCCAGTTGTCGTTTCCCCAGCGGGATTCGAACTCGCGAAGACGATCAAGTCCTGAGGCATCGAGCGCCGTGCGAGCCGCGTCGACGATCCCGAGCGTCGCATCGAGGTCAGCCTGCCTGAATTGTGCTGCCGATCGCCGCAATGCCAGGGACTCAAGAGCGAATCGCATCTCGAGTATTTCCTCGAAATCATCGGTCGACAGCATTGTGACGACGACTCCGCGACGAGGATGCGTCGCTACTAGGCCCTCGCCTTCGAGCTTCAGCAGGGCTTCGCGTACCGGAACCCGGCTGACGCCGAAGGCGCGTGCCACTTCCTCCTGACGGATTGCACTTCCCCCGCGAAGAGCGCCGTCGATGATGGCTTTGCGTAGGGCTCGCGCCACCGATTCGGCCACGGTGGGTGCTTGGCTCGGAATGTCGAGCGCGTAGGCGTCCAGATTCATGGGAAGGCTGTTCAAGGCCTCGATTCTAGCGGACTTGACCGCTCTGCGGATTCTCTACACAATATCCTGTATACAAAATAAGTTCGACAGAAATGACCCCAGATGATCTTCCGTGTGTCGCAGTCGTCCAGGCCTCGCCCGTGGCCTTCGAAACCGAGGCCACGCTAGTCAAGCTTGATCAGAAGACCGGAGAGGCCGCTGAGCTCGGCGCTCGCCTGGTTCTCTTTCCGGAGGCGTTCGTCGGCGGCTATCCGCGGGGAATGGATTTCGGCACGACCGTCGGTAACCGATCTCCTGAAGGGCGCGCCCTGTTTGCCGACTACTGGCGAGCGGCGATCGACATCCCGGGGCCGGCAATGGTGCGGATGGGGGAGATCGCCGCCCGGCACCAGGTCTATCTCGTCGTCGGAGTGATCGAACGCAGCGGCGGAACGCTCTACTGCACCGTCGTCTTCTTCGGTCCGAACGGCAGCTATATGGGCAAACACCGGAAGCTGATGCCGACTGGAGCGGAGCGACTGATCTGGGGCTACGGCGATGGCTCGACGATGCCAGTGTTCGACACGCCGCTCGGACGCATCGGTTCGGTCATCTGCTGGGAAAACTACATGCCGCTGATGCGCGCTGCTCATTATGCGAAGGGCGTCCAGCTCTACCTGGCTCCGACGGCCGATGGGCGCGACACCTGGCTGGCGACGATGCGCCACATTGCTCTCGAAGGTCGCTGCTTCGTCCTTTCGGCGAACCAGTTCTGCCGGCGCAGCGACTATCCAACCGACTATCCGTCAGAGCTTGGCGACGACCCGGAACGAATCGTGTCGCGGGGCGGCAGTTGCATCATCAGCCCGCTCGGTGAAGTGCTGGCCGGGCCGGATTTCGACGGCGAGCGGGTATTGGTGGCTCCGGTCGACTTGGCCGACATCGCGCGAGGTCAATTCGATTTCGATGCTGTCGGCCACTACTCGCGGCCGGATGTCTTCCAGTTGACAGTCAATGAGCAGCCGGCGAATCCGGTCACTTTTCAGAGGAACGATCCATGAAAATATTGGTGCTGGGCGCTGGCGGCATCGGCGGCATGCTGGGCGGACGTCTCGCGGAAGCGGGTGCCGACGTCACCTTTCTCGTTCGGGAGAGGCGAGAGGCGGACCTGCGCGAGAAGGGACTTCGAGTAGAGAGTCCGTTCGGAGACTGCCGTATCGACGTCAAGACGCTCACGAAAGCCGATGCGAGCCACGGCTTCGATCTAGTGCTGCTGACTTGCAAGGCCTACGACCTGCCGTCGGCGGTCGACAGTATCGCGCCTGCGATGGGGCCGCAAACGGCCGTGCTGCCGCTTCTCAACGGCATGGCGCATATAGAGAAACTCAATAGCCGATTCGGACGAGAACGAGTCATCGGCGGAACGGTTCGAATGCAGGCGACCCTAACGCCGGATGGCGTGGTTCGCCAGTTGAACGACTGGCAGACCGTTACCTTCGGTGAACAGGACGGAAGCGATTCGGCTCGAATTCAGGAACTGAAGGCTCTATTCGATCGCACGCCGATCGAAGCAAAGATTTCGAGCGACATCCTGCGAGAGCTCTGGATGAAGCTCGTGCACCTTTCGACCGTCGCCGGCATGACTTGCCTCATGCGGGCGAATCTCGGGGAGATCGTTCGCACGCCCGAAGGCAGCGACCTGCTGAAGAAGTTCTTCGGCATCAACGTAGCGATCGCGACGCATGCCGGGTACAAGCCAGACGACAAGTTTATCGCGACCTATACCGAGCTCTTCTCCCAATCCGATTCCCGCTATGAGGCGTCGATGCTGCGTGACCTCGAGAAGGGCGGCCCGGTCGAGTCGGAACAGATTCTCGGGGCGATGGTGGCTCTATGTCGCGAAGCGGGGCAAGCCGATGCGCTGCATCTGGCTGCCTACACGCATGTGAAGAGCTATGAGCAAAGACGGGCGGCCGGTCGGCTTCCCGGCGCAGCGTCCTGATCTCTGTATCCCCAATTCTTTTCGGGAGTTTTCCATGAAGTCGATTGTCTCGACCATGCTGCTCAAACCCGTGCGTCTGCTTGCACTGACTATCGGCTCGGCGACTCTCGCCTTTGGCGCAGCACATGCGCAGTCGGCGAACAAGTATCCGGACAAGCCCGTCCGAATGGTCGTGCCGTTTGCGCCGGGCGGTCCGGCCGATGTGATGGCCAGAGTGCTCGCCAAAGAGATGAGCGAACGGATGAACCAGTCTGTCATCGTCGACAATCGGCCGGGGGCGGGTGGCAACATCGGAACGGACGTCGTGGCAAAGTCGGCCGCCGACGGGTACAGCGTTGGTCTGATCGCGATCAGCAGCCTCACGATCTCCCCACACCTTTTCGCGAAGCTACCCTATGACGGAGTAAAGGATTTCACCCCGATTACCATGGTCGGGATCGCCAAGGGCGCTGTGCTCGCTCATCCATCAGCCCCGTTCAGCGATCTCAGGGGCATGGTGGACTACGCCAAAGCCAATCCCGGCAAGATCTCTTATGCAAGCTCGGGCATCGGTACCGCCCCGCACCTTGCTGCGGAATATTTACAGGTCGTCACCGGCATTAAGATGACTCATGTGCCTTACAAGGGCACCGCTCCCGCGGCTCAGGACTTGCTCGCCGGTGTGATTCCCGTGGGTTTCGAAAGCTCCCTGACGGCTTCCGGGCGCTATGTTGCAGACGGCAGGCTCAAGGCGATCGGGATCACCTCCGCCACGCGGGCCAGCCTTCTGCCGGACGTTCCGACCGTTGCAGAACAAGGTTATCCCGGCTTCGACGTGCCGACTGCCTTCGGCTTGGTCGGCCCGGCTGGCATGCCTGCGGAAATCGTCTTCCGGCTCTCCACCGTTGTCGCCGACAGCATGAAGAGTGCCGAGGCGATCGAGCGCTTCGCCGGTATAGGGGCCGAGCCCAAGGCCGATGGACCAGAGTTGTTCAGCCGCTTTCTCGCCAGCGAAACCGAACGCTGGGGCGCGCTGATCCGTCAAGTCGGCATCACACTGGACTGACATTCCGATGACCGAAGAAAAGAGCCGCGCGCTGCGCATTGCCGTCATTCCTGGCGACGGCATCGGTATTGAGGTAGTTCCGGAAGGCATCCGTGTCCTGGACAGCGTCGCCACCCGGTTCGATCTGGACCTGCAGTGGGATCAGTTCGACTGGAGTTGCGCTCGGTACCGGGAAACCGGCACGATGATGCCCGTCGATGGCCTCGATCAGATTGCAGGACATGACGCAATCTACCTCGGTGCGGTCGGGTTTCCCGGTGTGCCTGACCACGTCTCGCTCTGGGGGCTGCTCATCCCGATCCGGCGCAGGTTCGATCAGTACGCGAACATCCGGCCGGTTCGATTGATGCCCGGCATCAAGTCGCCGCTGGCTGGTCGAGAAGCGGCTGACATCGACTTCATCGTTGTCCGCGAGAACTCCGAAGGCGAGTACTCGGATGTCGGCGAGCGGAGAAATCGCGGCACCGAGGGCGAAGAAGCGGTTCAGGAAAGCCGGTTTACGCGTAGAGGTATCGATCGCATCCTTCGATACGCATTCGATATCGCACGCTCTCGGCCGGCCAGCCATCTGACTTCGGCCACCAAATCGAACGGCATGCCGATTACGATGCCGTTCTGGGACGAGAGGGTGGCGGCCATCTCGAAAGAGTATCCGGACATCACTGTCGAGCAGTATCACATCGACATTCTGACGGCGCACTTCGTCTTGAATCCCCAGCGTTTCGATGTCGTGGTGGGCTCGAACCTGTTCGGGGACATTCTGTCGGACCTCGGTCCTGCAATCGCAGGAACCATTGGGATCGCACCGTCGGCCAATCTCAATCCAGAACGTGTGCACCCGTCGATGTTCGAACCGGTCCATGGATCTGCTCCTGACATCGCTGGCCAAGGGATTGCGAATCCGGTCGGTCAGATCTGGTCGGGAGCCATGATGCTCGAGCATCTCGGCCATCAGGAAGCGGCGGCAGCCGTCGTCCGTGCCATCGAGATCGTGCTGCTTGAAGGCCCGCGTACGCGGGACTTGGGTGGGACTGCAAGCACGACCGACGTCGGACGCGCGATCGCCGAGATCGTCCGCAGCACTTGAGCCGAATTTTCGCTCGATACGCGCCGAGCGCTGATCGGAAGAGCTACGGGCGATTTCGCGCAGCGGCAGCACCGATCGCGTGGCGAAGTAGCCCAGCAGCAGCGACCTCGGCGCGCAGTTCCTCGAACGAAACAAGCCGGCCCGCGATTGCGCTGGCCGCGACGGTCGGCGGGCTCGCCAGCCAGACCTGGCCCGGGCCGGAGCGGCCGGGAAAGTTCCGGTTGATCGCGCTGACGGTGACCTGCCCGCTGTCGATCGACGAGCCCGGGCCGCAATTCGCACAGGCGCCGCACGAGGGCTGCAGGATGCGCGCGCCGACCTTCTCGAAGGGATCGAGGTAGCCGCGCTCGATGCAGTAGTCGCGCACGGCCGTGGTTCCGAACTGCAGGTAAAGCGTCGTGCCGTCCGGCACGCGCAGTCCGCGTTGCGCGGCCCAGGCGAGGACTTCGTGATAGCGGTCGAAGTCCTCGCGCTTGCCGGCCGTGCAGGAGCCGCCGTAGGCGATGTCGACGCGTACACGCTCGCCCAGCTCGTCCAGCGACACGCCGTTGCCCGGGTCGCCGGGGCGTGCGACCAGCGGGCCCAGCCGGCTGCAATCGACGCGGATGATGTCCGCATAGTCGGCGCCTTCGTCGCTGCGCATCCACGGATCGATGGCGAAATCGACGCCGCGCCGTTCCTTCAGGAACCGGACCGTTTCGTCATCGGGCTCGACGATGCCGGTGAAGCCGCCGAGTTCGGCCGTCATGTTGGTCAGTGTCGCGCGCTCGTCGGTGCTCAGAGCGACGAGCACCGGGCCGCCGAACTCGAAGACCTTGCCGACTCCCGCGCCGCTTCGGATCGCCGGCAGCGACAGCAGATGCAGGACGACGTCCTTCGCTGTGATGCCGGGCGGCAAGCTGCCGTCGAGCTGCACGCGCAAGGTCTGCGGAACGGTCAGGCGCACTGCACCGGTCATGAACGCGTTTGCCATGTCGGTCGTGCCGACGCCGAAGGCCACGCAGCCCAGCGCACCGCTGTGCGGCGTATGCGAATCGGTGCCGACGACGACCTGCCCGGGCAGCGCGTAGTGCTCGGCCATCATTGCGTGCGAGATGCCGGCCACGTTGCTGCCGTCGTCGCGCGCGGCCTCGGCTTCGGTCAATGTGCGGTGCGAGTGCAGGCCGTAGGACGCGACGAACTCGCGCTGCGCGCGGCACATCGCAACGACGTTCGGCACGAGCCCGCCGCGCAGATGCGCAGGGCTTTCGTCGACGTAGGACGTGTGGTCCTCGAAGACGACGATCGAATCCGGATCGTGCAGGTCGAGCGGCTTGCCGAAGGCCGAGTGCAGCATGTGCGCGCACATGCCGGTGTAGTACTCGTGGATGAAGCGCCAGTCGGCGCGTACGAAGGCACCGTCGCCGGGTTTCGGCCTGGCGCCGGTCAGCTCGGTGGCGAGCGCGTGGCGTGCGAGGATCTTCTCGAAAAGCGTGCGCGGGCGATCGTCGTGCTCGGCATCCGCGGTCCGGATGTCGGTCATCCAGCGCTGTCCGAAGCGCAGAAGCCCGCCGTTGCTGAGGATTTCGGCGGCCAGCCTGTCGCGTCCGGCCACGAGCTCCTCGACGTCGATTGCCTCGCCCGCTTCGATGCGCTCGATCAGTCCGAAGTCGGTCGACGTGAAGAGCCCGATGTTGTCGGCGTTCTGTCGATAGATGCGCTCGAAGCTCTCGGCGATCACGAGCCGGATCCCGGCCAGCTTCTCTGCGGTCGGGCTGTGCTCGCGCGACGAGCCCTTGCCGTAGCGCTTGCCGGCGACGGTGACCGAGAAGCCCCCCTGCCGCACGGCATCCGGTCGGATCGGCCGCTTGCCGCCGACCTGGAAGCCGGTGTACGGAAAGCGGCCGAGCGTGTCGTCGTAGTGCGTGAGGATCGGCACCGGCGTGATCTCGTCGGTCGAGACGTCGTCGCGCAGCGGGCCGGCCTCGTCGCGGGACAGGCGGCGGCCGGCGAGCTGAGCGTCGATCGATGCGGGGTCGTCGCACAGGTAGAGGATGCGGCCCTCGAGTTCGAGCATTGCCATGTTGGTCGCGGGCCTCCTTGTTCGCTCGTCGCTCAGCAGCGCGCCGGCGAGATCGCCGCGCGGCGATCCAGGTCGGCGAGCCAGGCGCGCGCGCTCGCCAGGTCGCCGTAGCACGCGACGCGCTCGCTCATCGTACGCGCCGCGCGTTCGAGCAACTGGATGTCGGCTTCGTGCTGGCGCGCGACGTGCGGGTCTTCGAGGAACAGCACGCGCTGGCAGGCGCCGTCGAGCAGCAGTTCGGCAATCTGCGCGTCGCCGCCCAGCGGGCCGCTCTTCAACGCGCGCACCCAGGGCGTGCTTCGCTCGGGCCGCAGCTTGCGTGCCAGCTCGTTCAGCAGGCCGCCGGTCGTGCCGGTCGCCACGCGCGACGCGAAGCGGTCGAACACCTCGAAATGTTCGCGCACCAGTTCGACCATTTCCGTCTTGCGCGCATCGTGCGCGACCAGCGCGATCGACTGCGAACCGAAGTCGAACAGCGGGTCGAGCGCCGGGTTCGGCGGCGCACCCGTCGCCACTGCCCGCAGCTCGAACCATTCTCGTGCGCCGAGCAGCGTCGAAACGAAGGGCTTGCCGTGGATGATGCACTGGCGTTTCAGCGCCACCGCCTCCGGAAACGTCGACGACGGATCGACCGGGTCGATCAGGTAGATCGCCATGTCGATCGCCGCTTCCGGATCCGGATCGACCGCCCGCGCGACGAGCCGCATCAGCCCGCCTTCGCGGCCGTAGGGCAGGCGCTGTATGGCCTCGTAGCCGGCGAGCAGCCCCTCGCGCTCGATCGCGTCGAAGGTACGGCCGACGATCAGCAGCGTCGGTCGCAAGGTTTCGCGAAGCCGAGGCTCGATCTCGCGCAGCAGGCGAAACAGTGCGGCATCGGGCGTGTCGTGGTGCAGCCGGTTCGCGGCCAGGCCGATCCGCGGGTGGGCAGGAGTGAAAGGTGTAGGGGAAGCAGGAATCATCGCGTGAACTGTCTTAAGCTTTCCGACAGGATCCCATGATGCCCGTTCGACGATGACAGAGCGTACCGTTACCGCCGCGCTACCCGAGCCGCGTTTCGACACATTTCCCCGCCACGACGAACTCGGTCGCCTGTTGCGCGCCTACACGCAGGCGCGCCCGGATCTGTTCGAGCTTCGCGAACTGGGTCGCAGCCACGAGGGTCGCGAGATCTGGCTGGTCGTCGCCACCAACATCGCAAGCGGCAAGGATCGCGACAAGCCGGCTTTCTGGGTCGACGGCAACATCCACGCCGCGGAGCTGACCGCCTGCACGGCCGTGCTGTACTGGCTGCACATGCTCGCGAGCGGTTACGGCAACGACCCGAAGATCACCACGCTGCTCGACACGCGCTGCGTCTACCTGTGCCCGCGGCTGAATCCGGACGGCGCCGAACTGGCACTGGCCGATCGGCCGCGCCACATCCGCTCGTCGACGCGACCGTACCCGTTCGACGAGCCGATCGTCGACGGCCTGAGCGTCGAGGACGTCGACGGCGACGGCCGCATCCTGACGATGCGCATCGCCGATCCGCACGGCGGCTGGAAGCCGCATCCGGCGCAGCCGCGGCTGCTGGTGCCGCGCGAACCCGGCGACCTAGACGGGCCGTTCTACCGCGTGCTGCCCGAAGGCCGGCTGGCGAACTGGGACGGCGTCACGCTGCGCGTGAACCGCGATCGCGAAGGACTGGATCTGAACCGCAACTTCCCTGCGAACTGGCGCCAGGAGTTCGAGCAGGTCGGCGCCGGCCCGTTCCCGGCCAGCGAGCCGGAAGTGCGCGCGATGGTGCAGTTCGTCGTCGATCACCCGAACATCGGCGCGGCGCTGAGCTTCCACACGCACAGCGGCGTGATCCTGCGCCCGATGGGCGGCGAATCCGACGAGCAGATGATTCCCGAGGACCTGTGGCTGTTCAAGCGGCTGTCGAAGCTCGGCGAAACGCTGACCGGCTATCCGGCGGTCAGCATCTTCCACGACTTTAAGTACCACCCGAACGAGGTCATCAGCGGCACGCAGGACTGGTTCTACGAGCATCTCGGCGCGCTGTTCTGGACCGTCGAGCTGTGGGCGCCGAACCGCGAGGCCGGGATCACCGACTACGACTGGATCGGCTGGTATCGCGAGCACCCGCCCGAAGACGACCTGAAGCTGCTGGCCTGGAGCGACGAGCATTGCGAAGGGCGCGCGCACGTCGACTGGTACCCGTACGAGCATCCGCAACTCGGGCCCGTCGAGATCGGCGGCTGGGACCGGATGAATTACTGGCGCAACCCGCCGCCGGCGCTGCGCGAACGCGAAGTCGCTCGCTTTCCACAATGGCTGACGACGCTGGCTCTGTCGCTGCCGAAGCTCGAACTGGTGGCAGCCGAGGCGACGCGGGTCGAAGCGGGGCCGGGTGGTGTGCTGCGGAGCGAATCACGGACCGGGGAAGCAGGGTCCAGCGAGGCGGGTTCACGCGAATGGAATTCAGGCAAATCGGGTTCAGGCGAAGTGGTCGCAAACGAATCGGGCGCTGCCGATGCGAGCGTCAGTGGCGACCTGTGGCGCGTTCGCATGGTCGTCGGCAACGCCGGCTACCTGCCGCAGTACGTCACGCGACGCGCGCAACAGCGCAAGACCGTGCGCGGCGTGGTGTTCTCGATCGAACTGCCCGAGCGCGCGCAACTGCTGGTCGGCAAGCCGCGCGAGGAAGCCGAGCAGCTTGACGGACACGCGCCGACCAGCACGCTGCAAGCCTTCCTGCCGAACCGGCAGGCGAGCGGCGACCGGACC
>CALLYQ010000048.1 GCA_937858875.1 uncultured Lautropia sp.
AGAGGGAACGACCGCCTTCGGCCGGGCCGTGGCGCGCGGCGCCTGGTCGCCGCCAAGCAGCAGACCCCGCACTTCTACCTGGCCCTCGAAGCCGAGGTCTCGGCGCTGCAGAAGCTGCGCGCCGAACTGAACGCCGCGCAGTCGGAACAGCGCTTCACGATCAACCACTTCGTTCTCGCGGCGGTCGGTCGTGCGCTCGCGCAGATGCCCGAGGTCAATCGCGTCTGGACCGACGAAGGCATCCTGAGCCTGCCGGCCGCCGATGTCGGGATGGCCGTGCATACCGAGCGCGGCTTGATGGCTCCGATCCTTCGCGACGTCGGCCGCCAGCCGATGATCCGGATCGCGACCGCAGCGACCGAGGCGGCCGCGCGCGCGCAGGCCGGGCGCCTGGGCGCACCCGAGATGGCCGGAGGCGCCATCACCGTGTCCAACGCCGGCATGCACGGCGTGAGCTACATGGCGTCGATCATCAATCCCGGGCAGGCGATGATCCTCGGCGTCGGCAGCGTGCGTGGCGTGTTCCGACCCGACGAGCACGACGAGCCGGTCCTGCGGCGCGAACTGGGGATGGTGCTGTCGGCCGATCACCGCGTGCTCGATGGCGTCACCGCACTGAAGTTCCTCGGGCGCGTCGTTTCGCTGCTCGAGCGCCCGTTGGGCCTGCTCGTCTGACGACGATGGCACACGACTACGACGTCCTCGTCATCGGCGGCGGCCCCGGCGGCTACGTCGCGGCGCTGCGCGCGGCGCAATTGAAGCTGCGCACTGCGCTCGTGGAGCGCGAGCATCTGGGCGGCATCTGCCTGAACTGGGGTTGCATTCCGACGAAGTCGTTGCTGCACACGGCCGAAACGCTGCGGCGGATCCGTGGGGCCGGCGCGCTCGGTATCGCAGTCGCCGAGCCCGCGGTCGACTTCGCGCGCGTGATGGATCGCTCGCGCGAAGTCGCGCAACGGCTGAACCGCGGCATCGCGCATCTGCTGCGCAAGGCCGGCGTCGCCGTTCTCGAAGGGCAGGCCGCCTTCGATGCCGACCGGGCGGTACGGGTACGCATGAGCGACGGCAGCGCGCGGCGCCTGCAGGCCCGCCACACGATCATCGCGACCGGCGCGCGTGCACGAATCCTGCCGCAGCTTCCGTTCGACGGCGAGCGCGTCTGGAGCTATCGCGAGGCGCTCGCCGCGCGCGAGCTGCCGCGATCGCTGCTCGTCATCGGCGCCGGTGCGATCGGCATGGAGTTCGCCAGCTTCTACGCCACGCTCGGAACCCGCGTCACGGTCGTCGAAGCCGAGCCGCGAGTGCTGCCTGGCGGCGACGCCGAGGTGTCCGAGTTCGTCGGCAAGACCTTCGCCCGGGACGGCATCGATCTGCGCACCGGCGTGCGCCTTCGGCAAGCCACGGTCGATCCGGCAGGCGTGCGCGTGACGCTCGAAAACGTTGCGGGAAAAGAAAACGCCACCGGAGAAAAGAGCGCCACCGGAGAAGAGACGCTGCAGGCCGAGCGCGTGCTGGTCGCGATCGGTCTGGTCGGCAACACCGAAGCGCTCGGGCTCGAGCACACGCAGGTCCGCGTCGAGCGCAGCTTCATCGTCGCCGACGCCACGGGTGCAACGCAGGCACCGGGCATCCACGCGATCGGCGACGTCGTCGGCGCGCCGATGCTCGCGCACCGGGCCAGCCATCAGGCACTGGCCTGCGTCGAACGCATTGCCGATCCGCAGTCGCAGTCGCAGACTCATCCACCCACGGCGCTGATTCCGGCCTGCGTCTACAGCCACCCGCAAACCGCAAGCGTCGGACTGACCGAAGAACAGGCCCGCGCCAGCGGGCGAGCGTTGCGCGTCGGTCGTTTTCCGCTCGAAGCGAGCGGCAAGGCCATCGCGATCGGCGAGGCCGCAGGCTTCGTCAAGACGGTTTTCGATGCCGACACCGGTGCGCTGCTCGGAGCGCACATCGTCGGTCCAGACGCCCCCGAGCTGATCCATGGCTTCACGCTGGCCGGCACGCTCGAGGCCACCGAAGCCGAACTGATCGAGACCGTGTTCCCGCATCCGACGCTGTCCGAGGCGATGCACGAATCGGTGCTCGCGGCATTCGGCAGGCCCTTGCACATCTGACGGACCGAGGCGACCGGATTCGAAGCCGGCCTCATCGCAGGAGACCCCATGGACTTTCGACTGAACGACGAACAGAAGATGATGATCGAGTCGGCGCGCCAGATCGGCGAGCGCTTCGGGCTCGACTACTGGCGCAAGCAGGACGCCGCGAAGGCCTTCCGCGCCGATTACTGGCGCGCGGTCTGCGACGCCGGGCTGTGCGGGGTGGCGCTGCCGACCGAACACGGTGGCAGCGGCCTCGGGATGATGGAGATGTCGCTGATCGTCGAGGGCCTTGCGGCCACCGGTGGCGGATCCACCGTCGGGCAGCTTTTCATGATCAACCCGATCTTCGGCGGCGTGTCGATCTCGCGATTCGGCAACGAGCGGATGCGAGCCGAACTGCTGCCGAAGATCATCAGCGGCGAGATCAACTGCTGCATGGCGCTGACCGAGCCCGACGCCGGCACCAACACGCTGGAGATCACGAGCTTCGCGGCTGCCGACGGCGACGGCTGGCGCCTGAACGGCCGCAAGATCTGGATCACCGGCGTCGAATCCGCCGCGAAGATGCTGGTCATCGCGCGAACGAAGAAGGTGTCCGAGTCGAGTTCGCGCACCGACGGCCTGTCGATGTTCATGATCGACGTGAAGCGCGAAGGGCTCGGCCATACGCCGATCGACAAGCTCGGCACCTGCACGCTCGACTCGAGCAGCGTGTTCTTCGACAACGTTCGGATCGAGCCCGACGAGCTCATCGGCACGCTGCACAGGGGCTGGCGCGAACTGCTCGACGTGCTGAACACCGAGCGCATCGTGACGACGGCCGGCCTGGTGGGCACCGGCGAGCTCGCGGTTCGCCTGGCCGTCGACTACGCCAATGAGCGCAAGGTATTCGGCGACCGACCGATCAGTGCCTACCAGGGCCTGCAGTTCCCGCTCGCGCAGTGCCACGTCGAAGTCGAGGCGGCGCGACTGCTGAACCACAAGGCCGCCACGAACTTCGACATGGGCCTGCCCTACGGCAGCGAGGCGAACGCCGCCAAGCTGCTGGCCGCGCAGGCCGTTGCCCGTGCCACCGAACGGGCGATGCAGACGATGGGCGGCATGGGCTATGCAAAGGAGTACCACGTCGAGCGCCTGTGGCGCGACTGCCGGCTGTTCCGCTTTGCGCCGGTATCGGAGGAGATGATCCTCAACTACGTGGCGAACCACGACCTGAAGATGCCGCGCTCGTACTGAGTCGCGCCGACAAGACACCGAGGAGACGGACGGATGGCAAACAGCTTCTTCACACGCAGCTTCTTCAAACGCGCCTGCACGGCGTTCACGATCGTAGCAGCCGCAGCGTTCGCACCGGCGCAAGCAGACGCCTGGCCCGACCGGCCGCTGAAGCTCGTCGTGCCGTACCCGGCAGGCGGCGCATCGGACCGTCACATGCGGCTGGTTGCGCAACTGCTGGGCAAGGAACTGGGGCAACCGGTGGTCGTCGACAACAAGCCCGGCGGCAGCGGCACGCTGGGCACCAGCGCGGTCGGCCAGACCGCGCAGCCCGATGGTTATACGATCGCCCAATATCCGATGGGCATGCTGCGCGTGCCGCACCTGCAGAAGGTGGGCTGGCATCCGATCGACGACTTCACCTTCATTGCCGGCGTTTCCGGCTACACATTCGGCGTCGTCGTGCGCAGCGATTCGCCGCACAAGACGATCGGGGATCTGCTCGAAGACGCGAAGAAGCGCCCGGGCGAGATCACCTACGGATCGGCGGGCGTCGGCACCGGTCCGCACCTGCTGATGAAGGAACTCGCCGACGCCGCCGGTGCGCAGCTGACGCACGTGCCGTTCAAGGGAAGCGCCGACGTGCAGACCAACCTGCTCGGCGGCCACGTCGACGCGGCCAGCGACGCGAGCACCTTCGACAAGTTCGTCGACGAGGGCAGGATGCGCCTGCTGGTTACCTTCGGCGAGAAACCGACGAAGAAGTGGCCCGACGTGCCGACGACCAAGTCGCTCGGCTATGGCGTCGTCGGCAACTCGCCATACGGGATCGTCGGACCGAAGGGCATGCCGCCCGCAGTCGTCGAGAAGCTGACGCAGGCGCTCGAGCGCGTGGTCGACAGCCCCGAGAACGTGGCGCTGATGGATCAGTTGAACCAGGAGATCTGGTTCGTGCCGACCGACCAGTACAAGGCCTGGGCCGTCGAGACCTTCGAGAAGGAGGGCAAGCTGCTCCAGCGGATGGGCCTGGCTGCCAACTGAGCGGAGCGAGAGAACGATGGTTTCCCTGAGCGCCAGCGTGGCCTGGTGGGCCCGCACCGAAGCCGACAGGATCGCGCTCGTCTACGAGAGCCAGCGCGTGTCCTACCGCGAACTGCAAGACCGCGTCGAAGCAGCCGCCGGCTTGCTGGCGGCGCAGGGTGTGCGGCCGGGCGACGTGGTCGCGCTGCTGATGAAGAACAGCGCGGCCTTCGTGGAGCTGGCACTGGCTGTCTCGCATGCCGGGGCGGTGCTGCTGCCGGTCAACTACCGGCTGGGCGCCGACGAGGTCAGCTACATCCTCGCGCATGCCGGCGCGTCGTTGCTGCTGTGCGACGAAGAGTTCCGGGCTGCGGCCGGAGACGTCCGCTGCGTCGTCGTCAACGAGCAGGCACAAGCCGACAGCCGCGTGCTCGCCAACGGATGCGCGCCGCTGTCCGGGCCGCACCCGAGCCGGTCCGACGACCTGTACCGGCTGATGTACACCTCAGGCACGACCGACCGGCCGAAAGGCGTGATCCACACCTACGCGAACTCGGCCTGGCGTTGCTTCGATCACATCTCCGCGCTCGGCCTGAGCAAGGACGATCGGCTGCTGGTGGTCGGGCCGCTGTACCACGTCGGTGCCTTCGACCTTCCCGGCCTGGCCGTGCTGGTGCAAGGCGGAATGCTTGCTGTGTTGCGGGACTTCGAGGCCGAAGCGGCACTGTCGCTGATCGAGCGCGAGCGCCTGACCGGCGGCTGGATGGCGCCGGTCATGCTCAATCGCGTGCTGGCGCTGCCCGAAGGCACGCGACCTCGGCAGCTTCCGCTGGCTGATCGGCGGCGGCGAGCGTACGCCGGAGGAGCGGATTCGCGAGTTCGGCTCGCTGTTCAAGAATGCGCGCTACGTCGACGCCTACGGGCTGACCGAGTCCTGCTCGGGCGACACGATGATGGAGGCCGGCCGGGAAATCGAGAAGATCGGTTCGACCGGGCGTGCGCTGGCGCACGTGCAGATCGCCATCGTGGACGACGGCGGCGATCCCCTGCCGGCGGGCACGCACGGCGAGATCTGCCTGCGCGGCCCGAAGGTCACGCAGGGCTACTGGAAAGACCCCGAGAAGACCGCCGCCTGCTTCTTCGGCGAATGGTTCCGCACTGGCGACGTCGGTTATCTCGACGCGGAAGGTTTCCTGTACCTGACCGACCGCAAGAAGGACATGATCATCAGCGGCGGCGAGAACGTCGCTTCCTCGGAGGTGGAACGCGTGCTGTACCAGTTGCCGCAGGTCGCCGAAGCAGCGGTTGTCGGACTGCCCGACGAGCGCTGGGGCGAACGCGTGACGGCGGTCGTCGTGCTCGTGCCCGGCTGCAGCCTGAGCTTCGACGAACTGCGCGCGCACTGCGAACGCCGGCTGGGAGGTTTCAAGACGCCGAAGCAGCTGGTCGTGCGCGAGGCACTGCCGCGCAACCCGTCGGGAAAGGTGCTCAAGCGCGTGCTGCGCAACGAGCTTTCCGGCTCGGTGCACTGACAACGAAGTTGACAGTCGGAGCACCGCACCACTAGATTGAACGACAAACACGAGCGGTGCTTCGATGATGCGAGCGCCGCCGGAGGAGATAGGGATGAGCCTGAGTGCCCGTCTGGGGCAGTTCGTGGCGGAGCTCGAGGTGGATCGCCTGCCGCCCGAGGTGCTGCAGAAGGCCCGCAACTGCGTGCTGAACGGCTATGGCATCGCGCTGGGCTGCCACACGACGCCGTATGCACCCGTCGCTCGCCGCGCCGCGCTGGCCATGGACGGCGAGCTCCCAGAGGGTGCCACGCTGCTCGGCGACGGTCGCAGGACAACGATCGCCGGGGCGATGCTGGCCAATGCCGCGCTGTTCCACGGCCGCGCACAGGAGGACACCTGCGGTGCCGGGCACTTCGGCACGATCGTGCTGCCGCTGCTCACCGCGATGCTCGAGGTGCACCGGCTGCCGATGGACCGGTTCCTTCCGGCGCTGATTGCCGGCTACGAGGCCGGCGGACTGCTCGAGAACGCCTATTCTCCGTGCACGACGCCGTCAGGGCTGCGGGCCTCGCCGCTGTACGGCATCGTGGCCGCGGCGGCAGCGGCCTCGCGCCTGCTGGCGCTCGACGAGCGCCAGACCGCCGCGGCGCTCGGCAACGCCGCCTCGTTCGCCGGCGGGATCCTGCAGTCCTTCGAGGACGGTACCGACGAATGGCGCTATCAGGTCGGCGTGGCCGGCCGGCTCGGCTACGTGGCCGCCCAGCTTGCTGCAGCCGGCTCGGTGTCGGCGCCGCATGCCTTCGAGGGCCGCGCCGGTTTCGTGCCGGTGTTCGCACGTACCGCTTGCGATGTCGAAGCGCTGGCCGCCCGTCTGGGGCGCGACTGGTCGATCCATCGCGTCACGTTCAAGCCGTATCCGGTCTGCGCGTTCAACCAGACGCCGGTGATCGCGGCGCTGAAGCTGCGCGAGCGCATCGGCGGGCGAATCGTCGAGCGGCTGCGTGTGCGGATGAATCCGTTCGAGACCGGCTACGCCGGCATGGATGCGACCGGGCCCTTCTCGAGCCTGTCCGGCACGCTGATGAGCATTCCGTTCTGCATCGCGAACACGCTGTGCAACGGCACGCCCACGGTGCGCAACATGACCACCTACGACGACCCGGCGGTCAACGCGCTGGTCGAGCGCATCGAACTGGTGCCCGACGAAAGCGTGGCCAGGCTCTGCTGCGGGATCGACGCGACGCTCGCCGACGGCGAGGCGCTGTCCGAGGAGCAGCGGATGACTGCCTCCGACTATTCGTACGACTGGCGGACCGTGTCCGGACTCGTGCGGCGAGTCGGCGCCGAGACCGATGTGCCAGGCGAGGCTTTCGACCGGATCGAGGCCTTTGCAGCGGATCCCGCTGCCGCGCGCATCGCCGATGTGGTCGCTTGTTTCGGGCTGCCTCCATCTGCGCCGAACTGACGAACTCCAGCGCTTTGCATCGCTTCGAACGCCGGCCCGACGGGGGCCGCAACTTTCCACCAGGGAGACATCGCAATGAACGGTAACGAAGTTCGCGAGCAGGGTCGTCGCAAGCTGATCAAGGGCGCCGGTGCAGCCGTCGCGCTCGCCGGCATCGGCGCACCCGCCATCGTTCGCGGCCAGAACAAGCCGATCCGCATCGCCATGCCGACGATCCTGTCCGGACGCGTGGCCACGCTGGGGCTGTCGTCGCGCAACGCCGTCATGATGGAGGTCGAACGCATCAACGCGGCGGGCGGGCTGGCCGGCCGCCCGATCGAGATGGTGATTCGCGATTCGAAGGGGCAGCCGCAGGAGGCTGCGCGGGTGGCGCGCGAACTGATGAACAGCGAAGGGTGCGAGATCCTGCTCGACGCCGAGGCTTCGTCGGGTGGCTTCGCGGTACATGAGGTGGCGCGCGACCTCGGCGTGCTGTGCATCCACACGAATTCGGAAACCTCGTCGCTCACTGCCGACCCGAAGCTGCATTCGCCATTGGTGTTCCGCTGCGCACGCCAGGGCATCCACGACTCGATCGTCGGCGGCGCCTATGCCGCGCAGGTGGCCAGGGAAAAGAAGCTGTCGAAGTGGATGACGTGCTCGCCCGACTACGCCTACGGGCGCGACACCACCGCCGAGTTCATCCAGTACCTGAAGCACTTCCACAAGGACGCCGAGATCACCGGCGAGGTATGGCCCAAGCTGTTCCAGCCGGATTACAGCGAAGTGATCACGCGGCTGATCCAGGGCAAGCCGCAGGCGATCTATTCGTGCCTGTGGGGTGGCGACCTGAGCTCCTTCATCGACCAGGGCAACATCTACGCGATGTTCAAGGACCGGCAGTTCTTCGCCGTGAACATGGCCGACTACACGGTGCTGACCAAGGTGAAGAACGTGCCCGAGAACCTGCATTCGGGTACCCGCTACCTGCGCAGCTTCCCGAATACGCCGACGAACAACGCCTGGGGCGACGCTTATTTCAAGCGATTCGGCGAGCTGCCGACGAACTGGTCCTGGCAGAACGCGGCCGCGATGGAGTTCCTGGCCCAGGCCGCCGCGAAGGCGCAGAGCACCGACCCGAAGAAGCTGGCGGAGACGCTGGCGGGATTGACCATCGACTCGCATTTCGGCCAGAACGGCAAGCTGACGCTGCGCGAGTCGGACCACACGCTGGTCGACTATGCCGCCGGCTGGGGGGTGCTGACGAACAAGGAGCCGTACATGTCGAACCCCGTGCCGGGCGACTGGAAGCAGATCGCCGAACTCGAAGCCGAGTGGAAGAAGAGCAAGGGCTTCGCCTGAACCACAGGAGGCAGCCAACCAGGAGCGCCTTTCGTGAATCCATCCGAACTGCTGGACTGCGTGACGTCGGTGTCCTGCCTCGTCACGCAGACGACGACGGGCCTGATCATCGGAGCGCTGCTGTTCCTGGTGGCCGCCGGCCTCACGCTGATCTTCGGCGTGCTCGGCGTGGTCAACTTCGCTCACGGCTCGCTGTACATGCTCGGCGCCTATCTCGCGCTGACCGTGTTCCGGGCCACCGACAGCTTCCTCGCCGCCGCGCTGGGGGCAGGCCTCGGGGTCGCGCTGTTCGCGGTCGTGTTCGAGCGGCTGTTCATGCGTCGCGTCTACGGCACCGACGTGCTGATGCAGTTGCTCGTCTGCTATGCGTTCATCCTGATCCTGGATGACGTCGTCAAGATCGTCTGGGGCGGCGAGTTCCTGTCGATGGGCATGCCGGAAGCCTTCCAGAGTCCGCCGTTCTTCGTCGGCGGCGGCGTGGTGCCGGTCTTCTATCTTTTCCTGATGGTCGTGGCCGTGGCGATCGCGCTGCTGCTCTGGTGGGTGCTCGGATACACGAAGATCGGCAAGATCGTGCGCGCGGCGGCGCAGAACGCAACGATGACTTCGGCGCTCGGGATCAACACCAATCTCGTCTACGCCGGCGTCTTCGCCTGCGGCGGCCTGCTCGCCGGTCTGGCCGGTGCGCTCGCCGCACCGGTGCGGTCGATGTCGCCCGGCATGGGCTTCTCGATCCTGATCGAATCGTTCATCGTGACCGTGATCGGCGGCATGGGTTCGGTCAGCGGGGCGCTGGTGGGCGCGCTGCTGATCGGGCTCGTGCGTTCCTTCGGCTCGATCGGATTCCCGCTGTTCGTCGAAGGTGCAATGTTCGCGGCGATGGTGCTGATCCTCGTGCTGAAGCCCAGCGGCCTGCTGGGCCGGGAGCCCAGGCCGTGAGCAGCCCGTCGACTCGCATCGCCGGGGCCGCCGGCGGCCAGCCGGCTTCGAACGCCGCGGGGGCGGGCCGCGATCTCTTCTGGGCCGTGCTCGTGTTCGCGCTGGTGGCGGTGCTGCCGTTGCTGACCGATTCGCGGGTGCTGTCGGACTACGTTATCCGCCTGTCGGCCTTCGCGATCTTCGCGACCTCGCTGAACATCCTGGTCGGCTACGGCGGCATGGTCTCTTTCGGTCATGCGATGTTCTTCGGCGGCGGCGCCTATGCGTTCGGCCTGCTGATGCAGAAGGCGGGTACCTCGGTGCCGATGGGGATGCTCGGGGCCATCGTCTTCTCGGCCGTGCTGGCGCTGGCCGTGGGGGCCATCTGCGTGCGCCTGAAGGAGATCTACTTCGCGTTCCTGACGCTGGCGTTCCAGATGCTGCTGCACAGTGTCATCCTGTCCTGGATCAGTCTCACCGGCGGCGATCAGGGCCTGATGGGGGGCATTCCGCGGCCGCCCTTCCTCGGCATCGACCTCGGCCAGGATCGCAACCTCTACTGGTTTTCGGCGGCGGTGGCGGTGATCTGCCTGCTCGCGATGCGGCTCGTGCTGCAATCGCCGTTCGGCTACACGCTCAGGATGGTTCGCGACAACGCGGATCGCGCGCGCTTTCTCGGCATCGACGTCTGGCGGGTCAAGCTTTACGCGTTCGTGCTGTCGGGGGTGTTCGCGTCGATCGGGGGCGTGCTGCTCGCGCTGTTCGTTTCGGGTGCCTATCCGGACTTCAGCTACTGGACGATGTCGGGCGAGGCCGTGTTCATGATCATGCTGGGCGGCTTGCACGTGTTCGCCGGTCCGGTACTCGGCGCGGGCCTGCTGCTGCTGTTCAACGACCTGGTTTCGCGCTTCACCGAGTATCACGGGCTCGCGCTCGGCGTCATCGTGTTGCTGTTCGCGCTGGGCTTCAAGCGGGGAATCGCCGATTTCATCGGCCACGCCTACCGGCGCGTGGCAACGGGCAAGAGGACTGGATGAACGCGAGCAGACTCTCGGTCGTCACCGGTGGTGCCAGCGGGATCGGGCTGGCCTGCGTGCGGCAGTTGGTGCAGCGGGGCGACCGGGTCGTGGTGCTCGATCTGCCCGATTCCCGGCTGGCACCGGATCTTGAGCGCGAAGGCGTGCAGTTCGTCGCCTGCGACGTCCTCGACGAAGCCTCGGTCGCCGCTGCGGCCGCCGAGGTCGAGGACCGGATCGGTGCGGTCGCGGTGCTGGTGAACTCCGCAGGCATCATCCAGCCGAGGCTCGCGCCCGAGGCGCTCGACATGGCGCTGTGGGACCGCGTCGTCGGCGTCGACCTGCGCGGCACCTACCTGAGCTGCGTGGCTTTCGGCACGCGCATGGCGGCGCGGGGCAGCGGAGCGATCGTCAACATCGCTTCGATCGTCGGATCCCGGTCGGCGCCGCTGCACGTCTATGCGCCGGCGAAGGCGGCGGTCATCTCGCTGACCCGCTGCCTGGCCACCGAGTGGGGGCGCTCCGGAGTCCGGGTCAACTGCGTGTCGCCGGGCTACACGCAGACGCCGGCGTTGCAGGCAGCCATCGATCGGGGCGATCGCGATCCTGCCGAACTGGTCGCCAGCACCGCGCTCGGACGTATGGTTGACCCGCAGGAAGTCGCCTGCGGCGTCGCCTTCCTTGCGTCCGACGCGGCCTCGGCGATCACCGGCGTCGACCTTCCGATCGACGCCGGCTGGCTGGTCGGCACCAGCTGGCACACCTACGGCGGTGTGCCCGCTGCGCGTCCGGCCGACTCGCCGAAGGTGAATTGAGTGCTGAAGGTCGAGAACCTGCGCAAGTCCTTCGGCGGCGTGCTGGCCACCGACAACGTCTCGATCGAGTTTCCGCGCGAATCGCTGACTGCGGTCATCGGCCCGAACGGTGCCGGCAAGACGACCTTCTTCAACCTGATCTCGGGCGCGATCGCGGCGGACTCGGGCCGCATCCTGCTCGACGGCGAAGACATCGCCGGTCGTCGCAGCGCGGACATCGTGCGCCGAGGCATCGGACGCGCGTTCCAGGTGTCGAAGCTTTTTCCCTCGCTGACGGTCGAGGAGTCACTGCGTGCTGCGCTGATGTCGCCCGCCGGCAAGTCGCTGAGCCTGGGCGGGCGCTTCCCGTTGCCGCAGACGCGCGACCGGGCCTGGGAGGTGATGACGCAGCTCGGCCTGCAGGACAAGGCCGATACGGTCAGCGGAAACCTGTCGCACGGCGACCAGAAGCTTCTCGACATGGCGCTTGCGTTGGTGCTGCAGCCGAAGGTGCTTTTGCTCGACGAACCGGTGGCCGGCATGGGGCCCGAGGAACGCGAGCAGATGATCAATACCGTTCACGCCCTGTGGAAGCAGGGCGGGCTCACGGTCGTGCTGATCGAGCACGACATGGAGATCGTCTTTCGCGTGTCGCAGCGCATCTTCGTGCTGGCTCGCGGCGCCTTGCTCGCCGAAGGCGATGCCGACGCGATCCGCAGCGACCCGAAAGTCATCGAGGCCTACCTGGGCAAGCCACGCGAGGCCCGCGCATGAGCGACGCAGCCGCAATGCCGATGCTCGAGGTCGACGGCATCGACGCCTATTACGGGACCAGCCAGGCGCTGTTCGGCATGCGGCTGAGCGTGCACGCCGGCGAGACGCTGGCGCTGCTGGGTCGCAATGGCGCGGGCAAGAGCACGACGATGAAGGCCGTGGCGGGCATCGTGTCGGCACGGGTGGGCAGCATCCGGCTGCGCGGCTCCGAAATCCGCGGGCGCGCTCCGCATTCGATTGCCCGCGCCGGCATCGGATTCGTGCCGGAAGATCGGCAGATCTTTCCGGACCTCAGCGTCGAGGACAACCTGGTGATCGCTGCGAAGGCCGGGGTCGACGGCGAACGGAACTGGCACCTCGACAGGATCTACGAGATGCTGCCCTTGCTCGCGCCGCTGCGCGAGCGTGTGGGCGGGCAGTTGTCGGGTGGCGAGCAGCAGATGCTGACGGTCGGGCGGGCGCTGATGGGCAATCCCGCCGTGCTGCTGCTCGACGAGCCCAGCGAGGGCCTGTCGCCGATCATGGTGCAGCGTATCGGAGACGTGATCGAGACGCTGCGCGGCCTCGGCACGACGATCGTGCTGGCCGAGCAGAACCTGCAGTTCTGCCTGGGGCTTGCCCATCGCGCCGTGGTCATCGATCGCGGCAGCAACGTGTTCACCGGATCCATCGACGAGTTGAACGCCGACGACGCCGTGAAGCGGCGCTATCTGTCGGTCTGAGGGCCGATTCTGCCGGGCGTCTTCGTCTTGACCGTGGGGCGGGGTGGCAGTAAGATTCTCTGACGGTAAAACTATTCGCGATAGCGAATCAACGACGAGGTCTCGGATGCAGCAGCGGGTCGTCGTGATCACAGGGGGCGCGAGCGGGATCGGCGAGTCCTGTGCACGTGCGTTCGCCGCTTCGGGCGACAGGGTCGCCTTGCTCGACCGGAACTTCGACGAGGCGCAGCGCCTCGCAGCCGAGCTGACGGGCGAGGCCTTCGCCATCGACGTCGGCGACGACGAATCGGTCGACCGGGTGGCCTCGGAGGTGCTCGGGACCTTCGGTCGGGTCGACGTTCTCGTCAACAGCGCCGGCGTTCTGCAGCGCACGCTGCCACCCGGTCGCCTGACGATGAAGGAATGGGACTTCGTATCCCGCATCGACCTGCGCGGCACCTACCTGACTTGCGCGGCCTTCGGCCAGCAGATGGCTGCGCGGGGCGCAGGTGCCATCGTCAACATCGCGTCGGTCGCAGGCATGCGTTCCGGCCCGTTGCATTCGTACGGTCCGGCCAAGGCGGGCGTCATCAGCCTGAGCGAATGCCTGGCGAGCGAGTGGGGGCCGGCGGGCGTCAGGGTGAACACGGTCTCCCCGGGCTTCACCGCCACCCCTGCGCTTGATCGTGGATTCGAGACGCGCACGCTCGACCGCGGGCATCTCGAAACCGCAAGCGCGCTACGGCGCCTGGTGCAGGCCGACGAGATCGCGGCGGCCGTTGTTTTCCTCGCCTCGCCTGCCGCGTCGGCCATCACGGGAGTCAATCTGCCGGTCGATTGCGGCTATCTGGTGGCGACGCCGTGGGACGCCTATGGCGGCCTGCGCCCTTGACGACATTGACATCAGGAGACGAAATCCCCATGAACACGCGAAGAAAGCTGCTGGCCGCCGCAGGGCTGGCGCTCGTCACGACGGCATCGTCCGCGCAGGCGCTGCCCGACGGCAAGCAGATGCGGATCGTGGTCCCGTACTCGGCGGGCGGTACCTCGGACATTCTCGGTCGCAAGCTCGCGCAGGAACTCGGCGCGCGGCTCGGACGCACGATCGTCGTCGAGAACCGGGCGGGCGCCGGCGGATCGATCGGCACCGAGTCGGTGGTTCATGCCGACGCCGATGGCACGACCTTGCTGTTGCACAGCGGCGCGATCTCCACCGAGCCGGCCTTGAAGCGAAAGCTGCCCTACGACGTCACGCGCGATCTCGCAGCCGTCACGACGGTCGTCATCGGTCCGTTCGCGGTACTCGTTTCGCCCGGGGTCGAGGCGAAATCGATCCCGGAACTGGTCGCGTATGCGAAGGCCAACCCGGGCAAGCTGAACTTCGGCACGCCGGGTATCGGAACCTCGGTGCATCTGGCCAGCGAGCAGTTCCAGGTCGCGGCCGGCATCAAGATGACGCATGTGCCGTACAAGGGCTCGGGCCCGGCACTGACGGCCGCCATGGGCAACGAGGTGCAACTGCTCATCG
The DNA here is from genome assembly GCA_937858875.1 of uncultured Lautropia sp. Classification (GTDB taxonomy): domain Bacteria; phylum Pseudomonadota; class Gammaproteobacteria; order Burkholderiales; family Burkholderiaceae_E; genus Zeimonas. The sequence continues at coordinate 14,392 of CALLYQ010000048.1, forward strand.
ATCCGCTCGTGACGGCCAAGCGATACGCCGAAGACGGCAGGCTGCGCGCACTGGCCGTCACGACCGGCGAGCGCAGTCCGCTATGGCCCGGGATGCCCACTGTCGCAGAGGGCGGGGTCGCGAACTACGATACCGGCGTCTGGTACGGGCTCTACGTGCCCGCGCGGACGCCTCGCGCCACCGTCGAGCAATTGAACGCCGAAGCGGTCAAGGTCCTGAAGTCGCCCGACTTCGTTGCCTGGTTGCACGAGCAGGGACTCGACCCGGTAGCCGATACGCCCGAACAGTCTGCGAACTGGCTGAAGAGCCAGATCGAGACCTGGAAACGCGTCGCGGCGGCGGCCGGAATCGAGGCAGAATGAGCTGAGCCAGGACCGGGCGCCGCAGCGATCCCCGGGCACCGGCCACCGAGGTATTCTCCCGGCAGTGGAACGCGCCAATCGCGCGTTCTTGCCGGTCAGCGTATCGAAACCTCGGAACGGAGCCTGGGCTATGAACACGAAGACATCGAAGATCGTCTACACCCTGACGGACGAAGCCCCGCGGCTCGCGACGGCGTCGCTGCTGCCCATCATCCGGGCCTTCACTGCGCCGGCCGGCATCGAAATGGTCGAAAGCGACATTTCGGTTGCGGCCCGGGTCCTGGCCGAGTTCGGTGACCTTCTCGACGCCGGCCAGAAGGTTCCTGACAATCTCGGCGAGCTGGGGCGGCTGACGCAGGATCCGGGCGCGAACATCATCAAGCTGCCGAACATCAGCGCTTCGGTACCGCAGCTGGTGGCCACCATCAAGGAACTGCAGTCGCGCGGGTACAAGGTGCCCGACTTTCCTGACGAGCCGAAGAACGACGAGGAAAAGCGGATCCGCCAGCGCTATTCGAAGGTGCTCGGCAGCGCGGTGAACCCGGTGCTGCGCGAAGGCAACTCCGATCGCCGGGCGCCGGCCGCCGTCAAGCGCTATGCGCGCAAGAACCCGCATTCGATGGGCGAATGGAGCCCGGCCTCGCGCACGCACGTCTCGCACATGCGCAGCGGCGACTTCTACCACGGCGAGAAATCGATGACTCTCGACCGCGCACGCGACGTCCGGATGGAACTCGCGGGCAAGAGCGGCAAGACCCGGGTGCTCAAGGAAAAGGTCGCGCTGCAGGACGGCGAGATCATCGACAGCATGTTCATGAGCAAGAAGGCGCTGCTCGAGTTCTACGAAGAGCAGATGGAAGACGCCCGCAAGACCGGCATGATGTTCTCGCTGCACGTGAAGGCGACGATGATGAAAGTCTCGCACCCGATCGTCTTCGGGCATGCGGTCAGGATCTTCTACAAGGACGCGTTCGCCAAGCACGGCAAGCTGTTCGACGAACTCGGCGTCAATGTCGACAACGGCCTGGTCGACCTCTACGGCAAGCTCGAGAAGCTGCCGGCTTCGGAGCGCGACGAGGTGATCCGCGACCTGCACGCCTGCCACGAGCATCGACCGGAGCTGGCGATGGTCGACTCCGCCAAGGGCATCTCGAACCTGCACAGCCCGAGCGACGTGATCGTCGATGCGTCGATGCCGGCGATGATCCGGATCGGCGGCAAGATGTGGGGCGCCGACGGACGTCCGAAGGACACGAAGGCGGTCATTCCAGAAAGCACGTTCGCGCGCATCTATCAGGAGATCATCAACTTCTGCAAGACCAACGGCGCCTTCGACCCGACGACGATGGGCACGGTGCCGAACGTCGGCCTGATGGCCCAGCAAGCCGAGGAATACGGCTCGCACGACAAGACCTTCGAGATTGCCGAAGACGGCACAGCGAACATCGTCGACATCGCCACCGGCGAGGTGCTGCTGGCGCAGCAGGTCGAGAAAGGTGACATCTGGCGCATGTGCCAGGTCAAGGACGCGCCGATCCGCGACTGGGTCAAGTTGGCGGTCACGCGCGCGCGGCTGTCCGGAATGCCGGCCGTGTTCTGGCTCGACCCGTATCGCCCGCACGAGGCCGAGCTGATCAGGAAGGTCGAGACCTACCTCAAGGATCACGACACTGAAGGACTGGACATCCAGATCATGTCGCAGGTGCGCGCGATGCGTTACACGCTCGAGCGCGTCGTGCGCGGCGTGGACACGATCTCGGTCACCGGCAACATCCTTCGCGACTACCTGACCGACCTGTTCCCGATCCTCGAGCTGGGCACCAGCGCCAAGATGCTGTCGATCGTGCCGCTGATGGCCGGCGGCAGCCTGTTCGAGACCGGGGCCGGCGGTTCGGCACCGAAGCACGTGCAGCAAGTACTCGAGGAGAACCATCTGCGCTGGGATTCGCTGGGCGAGTTCCTGGCGCTGGCCGTCTCGCTCGAGGACCTCGGACAGAAGACTGGCAGCCGCAAGGCCGCGATCCTGGCCCGCACGCTCGACGAGGCCACCGGGATGCTGCTCGACAATCGCAAGTCGCCGTCGGCCCGTACCGGCGAGCTCGACAACCGCGGCAGCCACTTCTACCTGGCGCTGTACTGGGCGCAGGCGCTGGCGGCACAGACCGAGGATCCGGAGCTGCAGCGGCATTTCTCGAAGCTGGCCGCCACGCTGGCCGAAAACGAGCAGAAGGTCGTCGACGAGTTGAACGCCGTGCAGGGCAAGCCGGTCGACATCGGCGGCTATTACTTCCCCGATCCGAAGAAGCTGGACACGGTCATGCGTCCGAGCGCGACCTTGAATGCGACGTTGAGCCCGGCGGCTTGAGGAACGGCTCGTCACTGTTCCGAGCAGGCTGATCCGGCCGATCCTTTGCGGCCGGGGCATTACCACCGAACCCGGTCCGTGGCGGGGGAACCCCGCTTGCTGAGCTTCCCCGAACGCGCCGAGTTCGTCCCCGTCGAAGGTCGGGCTCGGCGACCTCGAATCCGGCCGTACCGAGCGGCCTCCAAGGGGAATGCCATGGCCACCACCACCGCCGCCGACGTCCTCGTCGAAACACTGCTCGACTGGGACGTCGACACGATCTTCGGAATGCCGGGCGACGGCATCAACGGCATCGTCGAGGCGCTGCGCCTGCGTCAGGACCGGATCCGGTTCGTGCAGGTTCGGCACGAGGAGAGCGCAGCCTTCATGGCCTGCGCGCACGCCAAGTTCACCGGCCGGCTCGGCGTCTGCCTGGCCACCTCGGGGCCGGGCGGCATCCACCTGCTGAACGGCCTCTACGACGCCAAGCTCGACGGTGCGCCGGTGCTGGCGATCACCGGCCTGCAGTATCACGACCTGATCGCGACGCAGACGCAGCAGGACGTCGAGCTCGACAAGCTCTACATGGACGTCGCCGTCTACAACGCGCGGATCATGGGCGGTGCGCACGTACAGAACCTCGTCGCGCTGGCCTGCCGGACGGCGCTCACGCGTCGCGGCGTCGCGCACCTGACGATGCCGGTCGACCTGCAATCCGAAGACGTCGAAGCCGACACGCGCTCGCCCCGCAACGTACCCGATCACGTATCGGACCTGCTGGCGCTGGGTGCACGGCTTCCGGGCGAGCGGCAGCTCGAACGTGCCGCCGCGATCCTGAACGAAGGCTCCAAGGTCTGCATCCTGGCGGGACAGGGCGCGCTCGGCGCCCGCACGCAACTGCTCGAGCTGGCCGACCGCCTCGGCGCGCCGGTGGCCAAGGCGCTGCTCGGCAAGGGTGCGATTCCCGACGACAGCGAGTTCTCGACCGGTGGCGTCGGGCTGCTCGGTACCAAGGCCTCGCAGGAGGCGCTCGAGAACTGCGACACCTTGCTGATCGTGGGCAGCTCGTTTCCGTATATCGAGTTCTATCCGAAGCCCGGGCAGGCGCGTGCCGTGCAGATCGATCTCGACCCGGCGCGTATCGGCCTGCGCTATCCGGCCGAAGCCGGGCTGGTCGGCGATTCGGCGCGTGTGCTCGACGAGCTGCTGCCGCGGCTCGAACCGAAGAAGGATCGCTCGTTCCTGGAGGCCGCGCAGAAGGAGATGGAGGCCTGGCGCGAGCTGATGCAGGAACGCGGCACGCGTACCGACGTGCCGATGAAGCCGCAAGTCGTGACCTGGGAGCTCGACCGATTGCTGACCGACGACGCGATCGTCGCGACCGACTCGGGCACGATCACGACCTGGGTCGCGCGCAACGTGACGATGCGCGCGAACATGAAGTTCTCGTGCTCGGGCAACCTCGCGACGATGGCTTGCGGCGTGCCGTATGCGATCGCCGCTGCACTGGCGTATCCGCAGCGACAGGTCGTTGCCGTCGTCGGGGACGGCGGCTTCACGATGCTGCTCGGCGAGCTGGCAACCTGCGTCAAGTACCGCACGAACATCAAGATCATCGTGATTCGCAACGATTCGCTCGGCCAGATCAAGTGGGAGCAGATGGTCTTTCTCGGCAACCCCGAATACGCATGCGAGCTGCAGCCGATCGACTTCGTGACCGTCGCGCGCGGCTTCGGCATCGACGCGCTGCGGATCGAAGACCCGACCCACTGCGGCGAACAATTGCGCGAGGCTTTCGCGAAGCCGGGCCCGGTCGTCGTCGAGGCGGTCGTCGATACGCACGAGCCGCCGATGCCGCCAAAGGCCACGCTGCGGCAGGGTCTGAAGCTGGCGAAAGCGCTCGCGCGGGGCACTCCCGACGGTGGCCGGATCGCGCGCCGGATCGGTGCCGACGTGGTTCGCGAGATCGTCTGATCGAGCGGGCGCTCGAACTCACCGTTCGAGCCGACCCGAGGGCGCTCATTTTCCGCAGATTGCCGTCAGAGCGTCGGCAAGTATTTTCTTGGCGTTTGCATCTTGTTCACTTTGCACCGCTTGCGCAAAACCTGCGCAAGCGCGCGCCTGCTCGGCGGCTGCTAGATGTCGCGCTGCAAAGCCGGTAGCAAATACATTCCCGAATTTTCCCGAAATCTTGCCGGCTTCTCCTTCGCCCTCGGACGCGAATGAGCTGAAGACGGAGAAGATGTCTTTAAGGTTGGTATCTAGCTGGTAGACCAGTGCCTTATTGTCTTCGCCTGGCTTGCCCGTTGCGAGTAGCGGTGCCAGGCTGGCGTCCACTGCCACTGGGACGTAGGTTCCGAGCTGTTGATTTCTGCCGATCGTCGCGCTAAAGGGTGTGGAGGTTCCTTGTCCACCGGCGACGTCTAAACCGAAGGAGTCGCGGTGATAGTAGAGGAGTCCAACGCTCGCCTCAAAAGTCGCGCACCCGCCCAGGAACGAAATAACCATCATCGTCAACGTCCGATACATTGAAGTCTCCTGCCGTCGTGAAGCATCTGATGGATGCTGCAATGTCGTTCGCTCGATCTGCATTTATCGGCAGCTGAACGAGACAGTTGCTTTGAAGCGGCACTGCCGCGACCCGCTCATCGACCCAACCAAGGGTCGTCCCGACGGCGCTTCTGACGAGCCCGATGCCTTGGGTGGATACCAGAGCAGGCATCCCCGCGGGTACTGTCACGTGAAGAACGGTGCCGATGCTGGTCCAGCGTTGGATGCCCGTCGAAGTCACGAGTTCAACCGTGGTGCAAGCAGTGGCGGCGGCTGCCAAGCTCGCGAGACAGGCAATGCGCACCCCCGTCCGGAAACAAGCGGCAGCTTCTGGGGGTGGAACGGAGAAACGCGACAGCATGCTATTGGGGCCGAAAGCAATGCGATCAAGTTGGACTGGAATAGTGTCCTCCACGCCCGGTGGACGATACGCCGATGAGAAGTCTTTTCTCGTTCAGCGCCAAGCACGGGGCTCCCCGTTTATCCGCTGTAATTGCGGCGACACTGTAGCGCGACCGCGCGCCACGGACAATCCCGTATTTTGGGGGGCGGTTTCAAGACCGAAGCGCAACACCAGGGTTCAATGAATCGAGGTTGATG